>NZ_QXMN01000074.1:0-14979 GCF_003581445.1 Acidovorax cavernicola
TCGCGACCCTTTCGCTCCTTCTTCTCGACACCGCCCGCCCATGACCTCCTCCACGCCCACCCCGCTCAGCTACAAGGACGCCGGTGTCGACATCGACGCAGGCGACGCTCTCGTCGACCGCATCAAGCCCCTGGCGAAGAAAACCATGCGCGAAGGCGTGCTGGCCGGCATCGGCGGCTTCGGCGCCCTGTTCGAAGTGCCCAAGCGCTACAAGGAGCCCGTGCTGGTGAGCGGCACCGACGGCGTGGGCACCAAGCTCAAGCTGGCTTTCGAATGGAACATGCACGACACCGTCGGCATCGACCTCGTGGCCATGAGCGTCAACGACGTGCTGGTGCAGGGCGCCGAGCCCCTGTTCTTCCTCGATTACTTCGCCTGCGGCAAGCTGGACGTGGACACGGCCGCGGCCGTGGTCGGCGGCATCGCCCGCGGCTGCGAGCTCTCGGGCTGCGCCCTGATCGGCGGCGAAACCGCTGAAATGCCCGGCATGTACCCCGCCGGCGAGTACGACCTGGCCGGCTTTGCGGTCGGCGCGGTCGAAAAGTCGAAGATCCTCACCGGCCAGAACGTGAAGCCCGGCGACGTAGTGCTGGGCCTGGCCTCGGCCGGCGTGCATTCCAACGGTTTCAGCCTCGTGCGCAAGGTGATCGAGCGCGCTGGCGCCGACCTGCCCGCCACGCTCGACGGCAAGCCCTTCCGCAACGCCGTGATGGAGCCCACCCACCTGTACGTCAAGCCCGTGCTCGAAGCGCTGGGCAAGCACCCGATCAAGGCGCTGGCGCACATCACCGGCGGTGGCCTGCTCGAGAACATCCCGCGCGTGCTGCCCGAAGGCACCGCCGCCCACCTCAAGAAGGGCAGCTGGCCGCAGACCGAGCTGTTCGCCTGGCTGCAGAAGGTGGCCGGCATCGACGACATCGAGATGAACCGCACCTTCAACAACGGCATCGGCATGGTCGTGGTGATCGACGAGGCCGAAGCCGCCGCCTGCGCCGCCACGCTGCGCGCGGCCGGTGAATCGGTGCACGAGATCGGCGTGATCGCCGAGCGCGGCGACGGCGCGGCCGTGGTCGTCGCCTGAGCGCGGCCCGCTCCCTTTCTCTTCCCGTAGCCCGACCGATCACCTCCCGGATGGCCAAGCCGCTGCCCGACGCTTCCCCCGCCACCCTCCGGCCCCAGGCCGCATCCCGCCATGTGGTGATGGCCAGCTACCTGCTGATGCTCGCGGGGCTGATGCTCGTGATGTGGCAGCACCTGCTGCCCGGGCTGCTGTGCGTGTGCATCGGCTTCCTGATCGCGCGCTGGTTCGCCCGGCTGCTGGCTGGCTGGCTGTCGCGCCTGAAACCGCTGCGCCCCCGCGCCGACGGCGTGGCCCGGGTGCTGGCGGTCACGCTGGTGCTGCTGGGCCCCATCGGCGCGGTGACGCTGGGACTGTCCCAGACGCGCGAATACGTGCTCGACGCGCCCGACCAGTACCGCGAACTGCTCGACTACACGGCCCGCACCGTGCTCGAACTGCGCTCCAAGCTGCCGGTCGACATCGCCGTCTACCTGCCCGAGGGTGCGGCCGAAGTGCAACGGATCGTCGCCAACTACCTGCGCACGCAGGCCGGATCGCTCGCGATGGCCGGCCGCGCGTGGCTGGGGGCGCTGCTGTTCGCCTACGTGGGCCTCATCATCGGGGCGCTGGCCGCCGTGGCGCCGCCGCCGGCCCAACGCCGGCCGCTGGCGCAGCAGATGTTCCATCGCATCACGACCTTCGGCGAGGCCTTCGCCCAGATCGTGGCGGCGCAATTCTGGATCGCCGCGTTCAACACGCTGCTGACCGCCATCTTCCTGCTGTTCCTGATGCCGCTGTGGGGGCTGGAGCTGCCTTACACGCCCGCGCTCATCACGCTCACCTTCGTCGCCGGGCTGGTGCCGATCGTCGGCAACCTGGTGTGCAACTCGGTGATCACGCTGGTGGCGCTGTCGGTGTCGCCGCTCACGGCGGCGGCCTGCCTGGCCTTCCTGATCCTGATCCACAAGGCCGAATACGTCATCAACGCCAAGGTGGTCGGCAGCCGCACGCAGATGCGGGTGTGGGAGCTGCTGGCCGTGATGTTCGTGGCCGAGGCGGTGTTCGGCCCGGCCGGGCTGGTGGCGGCGCCGCTGTACTACGCGTACCTGAAAAAAGAGCTGCAGGCCGCCGAGCTGGTCTGAGCGTCGATGTCCTGATCTGATCGGTTCCGGTCCGCTTCGGCGCGGCCGACCGGCTGGTGCATTGGAAGAATTGGCGGCATCATCCACTCCGCTTGCGAGCCGCCGCCATGACCACCTGTCTGATTGTGATCGATGCCCAGCAGTCGTTCCGCCACCGCCCCTACTGGCAGGCCACCCTGGTGCCCTCTTACCTCGAGGCCCAGAACGCGCTGATCGCGGGTGCCGTGGCCGCGGGGCTGCCCATCGTGCGCGTCTTCCACATCGACCCGCCGCAGGAGGCCTCCAACCCCTTCGCGGTCGAATCAGGCCACGTACGCCCCATCGACGGGCTCGTCCCCTTCGAGGCGGCTGCCACCTTCACCAAGCATCGCCACAGCGCGCTGGTCAACAGCGGGCTCGATGTGTGGCTCACCCAGCGGGGCATCCGCCGCCTGATCGTGAGCGGCATCCGCACCGAGCAATGCTGCGAGACGACCACGCGCCATGCCTCGGACCTGGGCTGGGAGGTCGACTACGTGACCGACGCCACCCTCACCTTCGACATGGTGCAGCCCGACGGCCGGCCGCTCGCCGCCGCCGACATCAAGGCCCGCACCGCGACCGTGCTGCACGGGCGCTTCGCCACGGTCTGCAGCGTGGCGCAGGCGCTCGAACGTGCCGCCGCAACCCAGGCGGAGGGCGCGCCCGCATGAGCGCGCTGCGCGTGCGCATCCTGGCCTACGACGGCGTCGAGGCGCTGGACTTCGCCGGCCCCTTCGAGGTCTTCACCACCGCCGCCCGCGTCCATCAGCGCCTCCACCCCGGCGCACCCACGCTGTTCGACGTGGCCTCGGTCGCCCATGCCCGCGCCGGGGAACCGGTGCAGGCACGCGCCGGCCTGCGGCTGCTCGCCGACCACACGCTGGCCGATGCCGCCGCAGCCGCCGACGTGCTGGTCATTCCCGGCGGCGTGGTCGATGCGCCGATGGCAAGCCCCGACACCCTGCGCTGGATCGCGCACTGCGCGGCCGGTGCGCAGCTCGTCGCCTCGGTCTGCACCGGCGTCTTCCTGCTCGCGCAAAGCGGCGTCGTGACGCACGAGGCGGTCACCACGCACTGGGAAGACCTCGCCGACCTGCGCGCGCAGTTCCCGCAACTGGACGTGCGCGAAGGCGTGCGCTGGGTCGACACCGGCCGCATCGTCAGCTCGGCGGGCATCAGCGCGGGCATCGACATGAGCCTGCACCTGGTCGAGCGCCTGGCCGGCAGTGAACTCGCCGAGCGCACGGCGCGCCAGATGGACTACTCATGGACCCGCAACGAGACCCCATCCGCGTAGTCTTCGTGCTGCTGCCCGACAGCCTGGTGCTCGACTGGGCCGGGCCGGCCGAGGCGTTGCGTATCGCCAACCAGAGGCTTCGCGCGGCGGGCCAGGCCGAGCGCTTCGTCATCGAATTCGCGGGACCCCGGCCGACCATCAAGGGGTCCGTCGGCGTCGCGCTCTCGGGGCTGGCGCCCTTGCCGACGCGATGGGACGGCCCCGGCTGGGTGGTGCTGGTCGGACTGCCGGGCGACACCATCGCGACCGACAACCCCGAGGCGCAGGACCTGCTGCACTGGCTGCGCGGCCAGCGCTTCTCGCGCGGCGGCGTCGAGCTGGTCACGGTCTGCGCGGGCGCCCTGCTCGCGGCGCACGCCGGCGCGCTCGCGGGCCGACGCGTCACCACGCACCACCATCACCTCGATGAGCTGCGCGCCGTGGAGCCTCGCTGCGAGGTGGTGAGCAACCGGGTGTTCGTGATCGACGCGCCGGTCTACAGCAGCGCGGGCGTCACGACGGGCATCGACCTGATGCTGCACCTCGTCGCCGGCACCTGCGGCGAGGCGCTGGCGGCCCAGGTGGCGCAGGCGATGGTGGTGGCGCTGCGGCGCGGCCCGCACGACCCGGAGCTGTCGCCCTTTCTCGCCTACCGCAACCACCTGCATGCGGCGCTGCACCGGGTGCAGGACGCGGTCAGTGAACAGCCCCAGGCCGACTGGAACGTGCCGCGCATGGCCGAGGTGGCTCACACCTCGGCACGGCATCTGACACGGCTGTTCGTCGAGCATGCGGGCGTGGCGCCGCTGGCCTACCTGCGCCGGCTGCGGCTGGCGGCCGCGCAACTGGCGCTGGCGTCGGGCGCGAGCGTGACGCGGGCAGCGGAGGTGTCGGGCTTCGGTTCGGACACGCAGCTGCGCCGGGCGTGGCACCAGTTCGGATTGCCGGGATCGCCTTCGGCCGGCGTGTCGACACCCGCCCGCTAGGATTTGTCGCCGCAGGCGTCGGCGCGCGCCCGCAGCAGCGCCTGCTCGCGCGTGTTGCGCGTGAGCGAGGCGGCACGCTGGAACTCCCGCCGCGCCTCGTCATGCCGCCCCAGCTTGAAGAGCAGGTCGCCGCGCACGGTCGGCAGCAGGTGGTAGCCCTTCAGCGCGGGCTCGTCCACCAGCGCATCCACCACCTCCAGCCCTGCCGCGGGCCCGAAAGCCATCGACAGCGCGACCGCGCGATTCAGCTCGACGATGGGCGACGGCGACAGCGCAGCCAGCGCGTCGTACAGTGCCGCGATGCGCGCCCAGTCGGTCTCGCCCGCGGTGCGCGCGCGGCCATGGCAGGCGGCAATGGCGGCCTGAAGTGCGTACGGACCGAGCGCGCCGCCCAGCGATTCGGCACGCGCCAGCGCCGCGAGACCACGGCGGATCAGCATCTGGTCCCAGCGCGCGCGGTTCTGGTCGAGCAGCAGCACCGGCTCACCCGAGGCGCCGACGCGCGCAGCGGTGCGCGAGGCCTGGATTTCCATCAGCGCGACCAGCCCGTGCACCTCGGATTCACCGGGCACCAGCTCGGCCACGATGCGGCCCAGGCGCAGGGCCTCGTCGCACAGCCCGGGGCGCATCCAGTCGTCGCCAGCGGTGGCCGCGTAGCCCTCGTTGAAGATCAGGTAGAGCACCTCGAGCACCGAGGCCAGCCGGGCGTCGAGTTCGTGGCGGCGCGGCACCTCGAAGGGCACGCGCGCCTCGGCCAGCGTGCGCTTGGCGCGCACGATGCGCTGCGCCACGGTGGCCTCGGGCACGAGAAAAGCGCGCGCGATCTCGTCGGTCGTGAGCCCCCCCATCAGCCGCAGCGTGAGCGCCACCCGCGCCTCGGTCGAGAGCACCGGGTGGCAGGCCGTGAACACGAGGCGCAGCAGGTCGTCGCCGATGTCGTCGTCGAGCGCCGCATCGACAGCCTGAGCGAAATCGGCCTGCGCCATCTCGTGCAGGGCGTCGAGTTCGCGGCCGATCTCGGGCGCCTTGCGCTCGGCCAGCTGCACGTGGCGCAGGCGGTCCAGGGCGCGGTGCTTGGCCACCTGCGTAAGCCAGGCGGCGGGGTTGTCGGGCACGCCGTCGACGGGCCATTGCTCGAGCGCGGCCACCAGCGCATCCTGCGCCAGTTCTTCGGCCAGACCCACGTCACGCACCTTGCGCGCGAGCGTGGCGATGATCTTCGCGGACTCGATGCGCCAGACCGCCTCGATGGCGCGGTGGATGGCGGCGGCGTCCCGGCCTTCGCTCATACGCCCCCTCCGGCCGATGCGCGGGATAGCATGCGGCCATGACACCACGCCTCATTGGATTGAGCCTCGGTTTCGCGTTCGGCCTTGCATTCGGCCTTTCCTGCGGCGATGCCCGGGCGGACGACCTCGCAGTGGAACGCAACAGCCTCGGCATGGCCTTCGTGCGATTGCCGACCGGCGAATTCCTCATGGGCAGCGACGAGGCGCCCGATGCGCTGGCACGCGACTATCCCCAACTGCCCAAGGAGCGCTTCACCCAGCTGGGCGACGAAGGGCCGGTGCACAAGGTGCGCATCACGCGGGCGTTCTGGATGGGGCAGCACGAGGTGACGGTGGGCCAGTTCCGGCGCTTCCTCGAGGCCTCGGGCCATGTGCCCGAATCGGTGGCCGACGGCACCGGCGGCTACGGCTGGCGCGCCGACTACGACCCAGCCACCACGCGGCGTGGCGACGCCTTCGAAGGCCGCGACCCGCGCTACTCCTGGCGCGACCCCGGCTTTGCGCAGAACGACGACCACCCGGTCGTCAACGTGAGCTGGAACGACGCGCAGGCGCTGGCCGCATGGCTGAGCCGGGCCGAAGGCAAGCGCTATCGCCTGCCGACCGAAGCCGAGTGGGAGTACGCCTGCCGCGCCGGCACCCGCTCGCGCTACAGCACGGGAGACGATCCGGCCTCGCTGCTGCGCGGGGCCAACGTGTTCGACGCGCGCAGCGCCGCCCATTGGCCGCGCTGGCGCGCGATGGCGCTCGCGGGCGACGACGGTTTCGCCTTCACCGCCCCGGTCGGCAGCTTCGCGCCGAACGCCTGGGGCCTCTACGACATGCACGGCAACGCGTGGGAATGGGTGGCCGACTGGCATGGCGACGAATACTACGCGCGCTCACCCGTCGACGACCCCCAGGGTCCGGCCGCGGGCACCGTGCGGGTGCGCCGCGGCGGCTCCTGGCACACGTGGGCGTTCTACGCCCGTTCGTCCTACCGCAACTGGAATGCGCCCAGCACGCGCTACACGCTCGTGGGCATCCGGCTCGTGCGGGAAGACTAGGGCCGGCTCACTTCTTCAGGGTCTGCTGCATCGACGTGAATTCGCTCGCCACGTCCTGCACCTCGGGCGAGAAGTCCTCCATCTCCTGCACCTGCCGGATTTCGATGACCTCGTCCTCGCTGCCCGGACAGCGGCTGGCCCATTCGATGGCCTCGGCGCGCGAGGCGACATCGATCAGCCAGTAACCGCCCAGCACTTCCTTGACCTCGGCGAAGGGGCCGTCGACCACCTTCGCCTTGCCGCCCGGAAAGCTCACGCGCGCGCCCATCGACGGCGGGTGCAGGCCCTCGCAGCCGATCAGCACGCCGGCTTTCTGCAGGGACTCGTTGAAGGCCATCATCGAACCCACGCGTTCGACGTCGTCGGGCACGGTGCCGGGCGCGGCGGTTTCGTAGCCGTGGGGAATCATCAGCAGCATGAATCGCATGATCGTTTCTCCTTGATGAGTTGACCGGGTTCAGCCGCCGGCCTTGGCCGCAGACTCCGCGCGCAGGCGGTCTTCCTGCGCCAGCAGTTCGGGCGTCATGGCATCGCCGAAATCGGTGGCCTCGAACACCTGGCGGATCTCGATCTCGCCTTCCTGGAACGGGCTGCGCTTGATCCACTCGATGGCTTCCTCCTTCGACTTCACCTGCAGCAGCCAGAAGCCCGCGAGCAGTTCCTTGGTCTCGGTGAAGGGGCCGTCGATCACGGTGCGCTTCTTGCCTTCGCAGCGCACGCGCGCGCCCTTGGACGACGGGTGCAGCCCCTCGCCCGCCAGCAGCACGCCGGCCTTGACCAGTTCTTCGTTGAACCGGCCCATCTCGGTCAGTATCTCGGTGCTCGGCATCACGCCGGCTTCGGAATCGGGGCTCGCCTTGACCAGAACCATGAATCGCATGTCGTTTCTCCTGTGGGTTGATGAGGATCGGGAGACGCCGGAATCTGCGCGCTCCTGTTCACACGTCGGATGAGCGGCCAGCGGATCGACACGGCCGCGCCGATCCGCTTGTAATTTTTTGCTTCAGAGATTTCAGAGATAGCCGCAGAAGCGCAGCACGTGGCCGTCGGGTTCGCGGATCGCGAATTCGCGCAGGCCCCAGGGCTGGGACGCGGGCGGCTCGATCACGGTCACGCCGCGCTTCACATAGGCGGCGTGCAGGCCGTCGATGTCCTTGCCGACGTGGATCACGATCTCGCCGCGCCACGGCCGGGCCTCGCGGGTGCCGCATTGCCACAGGCGCAGGTAGACCGGGTCGCCGTGGCTGCCGTCGCCCTTCTTGACGCGCGCGTAGCTGGGCGGCTCGCCCGCCATGAAGTCGAGCTCGAAGCCCAGCACGTCGCGAAACCACCGTGCGGCGCGCGACACGTCGGACACCGGCAGCACCGGCTGCACGCCATGGAACTGATGCAGCGTGCCCAGGTCGGGAGGCGCCGCGCTCACACCGGTGCGGGTGTCGTCGTCGCTCATGGGCAGGGCCGTCAGCTGGCCATGCGCCGCAGCAGGGCTACGCGCTCGGCGATCGCGTCGATGTCGAGCGCATCTTCGGCGTTGGCGAGGTAGGTTTCGAGGTCGACCACCGCCAGCGCGGCATGGCCCTGCTCGGCATGCGCGACGCCCCGGTCGCGGTACTCGCCCCAGGCGGCGGGCAGGAGCGCGATCAGGCGGTTCTGCACCGCGATGTAGCGCGGCCAGTCTTCCTGGGCGTGGTGCACTTCCTTCAGGTTGCGCAGCATGCGCGCGATGATCTCGCGCGGGCTCGCGGGCTGCAGGTACAGGCCCAGCGGCACGTCGAAGTCGCCGACCAGCCCGTTGCCGCGCTTGTAGGGTTCGAGCCGCTCGCCCAGTTCCTCGCGCGAGAGCGACTTGCCGGTGAACGGATCGATCACGACCTGCCCCTTGGGCAGCGTGACCTTGATCATGAAGTGCCCCGGGAAACTGATGCCGCGCGCCTGCAGGCCCAGGCCCAGCGCCAGCTCCATCCACAGCACGGCCAGCGAGATCGGAATGCCGCGGCGGGTGCGCAGCACGGCGTTCAGGTAGCTGTTGTCGGGGTCGTAGTAGTCGTTGACGTTGCCGCCGAAGTTCAGGTCGCTGAAGAAGAACTGGTTCAGCGCGCGCAGCCGGGCCAGCGGTGCGGCGTCGGCGGGCAGGCGGCGCTTCAGGCGCGCGAGCAGCTGGTCGACGTCGCCCAGCACCTGCTGCACGTCGAGTTCGGGGTATTCGTCCTGCGCGATGCTGGCGGCCGCTTCGAGCAGCGGAAAGTGGTCATCGCTGCCGACCAGCGACCCGAAATATTCCAGTGCGGTGGGGACCTGGTAACTGAACGTCATATGGCTTTGTAGAGGAGCCCGCTGGGAGCGTCAAGGCGGTGTTTTCCGGCTCGCCAACGGCGCCTCAGCGGCGCATGAAACTGCGCAGCCGCACGCCCGCTGCCGTGAGCACGGCAAAGTAGAGCAGCGCGGCGCCGGCGATCAGCGCGGCCAGCAGGCCGATGCGGTGCAGGCGCTGCGCACGCAGGCCGACCCAGTCGAAATACTGCGCGCCCCAGGCCAGCAAGGCCGCCAGCACCACGGTGCCCAGCAGCACCTGCAGCGCGAACTTGCCCCAGCCGGGTTCGGGGGTGTAGCTGCCGCGCCGGATCAGTCCGACCAGCAGCCAGAGTGCGTTGACCAGCGCGCCGATGCCGATCGTCAGCGTCAGGGCCGCGTGCTGCAGCAGCGGCACCAGGAAGAAGTTGAGCACCTGCGTGAGCACCAGCACGCTCACGGCGATCAGCATGGGCGTGCGCGTGTCGTGCTTGGCGTAGTAGCCGGGCGCGAGCACCTTGACCGCCACGAGGCCGACCAGCCCCACGCCGTAGCCCATGAGCGCCACGGTGGTACGGCCCACATCCTCGCCGGTGTAGGCGCCGTTGTGGAACAGCACGGCCACCAGCGGCTTGGCGAACAGCAGCAGTGCCACGGCGCACGGGGCCGCCAGCAGCACGACGAGCCGCAGGCCCCAGTCGAGCAGCGACGAATAGCGCGCATCGTCCTTCGCGGCGCGCGCGCCTGCGAGCTGCGGCATCAGCACCACGCCGAGCGCCACGCCGAGCATGGCGGTGGGGAATTCCATGAGCCGGTCGGCGTTGGTGACCCAGGTCACGCTGCCGGTGGCCAGGTGCGAGGCGATCTGCGTGTTGATAAGCAGCGAGATCTGCGCCACGCTCACCCCCAGCAGCGCGGGCAGCATGAGCTTCATGACCTTGCGCGTGGTCGGATCGTTCCAGGCCGCACGCAGCGCCTTGACGCTGGCGCCGATGCGCGGCATGAGCCCCAGCTTGCGCAGCGCCGGAATCTGCAACGCCAGCTGCAGCACACCGCCGACCATCACGCCCACGCACTGGGCGTAGATCGGCTCGATGCCCCAACGCCGGAACAGCGGCGCGCCGATGGAGATCGACAGGATCAGCGCAATGTTCAGCAGCACCGGCGACGCCGCCGGCACCGCGAACTTGCGCCAGGTGTTCAGGATGCCGCCCGCCAGCGCCACCAGCGACATGAAGCCGATGTAGGGGAACATCCAGCGCGTCATGACCACGGCCGCATCGAAGCCCGCCAGCCCGCTGGCCATGGCCCAGACCAGCAGCGGCGCGCCCGCCACGCCCGCCACGCACAGCACCACCAGGGCCCAGGTCAGCAACGTGGCGACGTGGTTGATCAGCGCCTGGGCGCCCTCCTGCCCGGCCTCGGTCTTTTGCGCGGCCAGCACCGGCACGAAGGCCTGGCTGAAGGCGCCCTCGCCGAAGACGCGGCGAAACAGGTTGGGGATGCGGAAGGCGACGTTGAAGGCGTCGGTGAGCGCGCTGACGCCGAACACCGAGGCGAACAGCACGTCGCGAACGAGCCCGGTGATCCGCGAAGCGAGGGTCAGCAGGGAGACGGTGGAGGCGGATTTGAACAGGGACACGGGGGCGAGTGTAGGGCCCGCCAAGGTGCCAAAAGTGGCCGATTCGCTGAAAACCGGAACCCGGCCTATAATGGAGGGCTTTGCTGCATCATCCTCAGACACCTAAGGAACACTAAATATGGCATCCGCCAAGCCCAAGAAGAAGAACCCGCGCCTCGCGTCGGGCCGCAAGCGCGTCCGCCAGGACGTCAAGCTCAACGCTGCGAACACCTCGCTGCGCTCCAAATACCGTACCGCTGTCAAGAACGTCGAAAAGGCTGTTCTGGCTGGCGACAAGACCAAGGCAAGCGAACTGTTCGCGAAGGCCCAGAGCATCGTCGACACCGTCGCCGACAAGGGCATCTTCCACAAGAACAAGGCAGCCCGCGACAAGAGCCGCCTGTCGGCCAAGGTCAAGGCCCTCGCCCTCGCGCCTGAAAAGGCCGCCGCCTGACACCTGTCAGGCAAGCCCGGACTGGAATCCTCCGGTCCGCCGTTTGATCGGGGTGCGCTGCAGCAAGCAAAAGTGAAAAACCGCCTTCGGGCGGTTTTTTCATGGGCGCTCGAAAAGAGCACAAGAGAAAGCGCTTCCGGCGCCGGGCAAAGAAAAAGGCCTGGGAGTCAGGCCTTTTTGGGAGGGGGCGGCGTATCCGCCGGGTCGGGCACGAGGCAGGCCTCGGCCACCTGCAGATTGTTGTCCTTGGCGAAGTTCACGCAGAAGTCCCAGGCCATGGGCTCGGCGTCGCGCAGGGCGCGGTTCACGACCACGCACTTCACGCCATTGATGGTCGTGGGAATGCACCAGGGCGAATAGCTCAGGTGGCTGCCCGGATAAGCACCGCCGGGGCGGAAGGAGCACATGACGCCGGCGAGGCGTTCCGCCCAGTCGCTGGGTCGGAAAGTGCGGCCATCGTGGGTGATGCCCTGGATGAAGATTTCTTTGGCGTTGGGGGAAATCATCGTGAAATGAGGCGACCGGAACAGGTGTTGCGGTGCAGCAAGCGATTCTATCCCGCGCCTTTTTTACATCCTGAATACGGGGCATTGCTGTGATGCGGAATCCTCAACGAAGCCGTCAAACCAGCCGCCTAGAATTCGCGTTCCCTATCTGGAGAACCGAATGAGCGCCACCGCCCAGCAACCCACCTCGCCCCACGTCATGAACACCTACGGTCGCCTGCCGATCGCGCTGTCGCACGGCCAGGGCTGCCGAGTCTGGGACACCACGGGCAAGGCATACCTCGACGGCCTGGGCGGCATCGCCGTCAACACGCTGGGCCACAACCACCCCGAGCTGGTGCCTGCGCTGCAGGACCAGCTGACCAAGCTGATCCACAGCTCCAACTACTACCACGTGACCGGCCAGGAACAGCTCGCCACCAAGCTCACCGAGCTGTCGGGCCTGACCAACGCCTTCTTCTGCTGCACGGGCCTGGAAGCCAACGAAGCCGCCCTGAAGCTGGCGCGCAAGTACGGCCACGACAAGGGCATCGAGCGCCCCGAAATCGTCGTCTACGAAGCGGCCTTTCACGGCCGCAGCATCGCCACGCTGTCGGCCACCGGCAACCCCAAGGTGCAGGCCGGCTTCGGCCCGCTGGTCGAAGGCTTCATCCGCGTGCCGCTGAACGACATCGAGGCGCTGAAGAAGGCCACCGAAGGCAACCCGAACGTGGTTGCCGTGTTCTTCGAGACCATCCAGGGCGAAGGCGGCATCAACCCGATGCGCGTGGATTACCTCAAGCAGGTCCGCCAACTGTGCGACGAGCGCGACTGGCTCATGATGATCGACGAAGTGCAGTGCGGCATGGGCCGCACCGGCAAGTGGTTCGCCCACCAGTGGGCGGGCATCAAGCCTGACGTGATGCCGCTGGCCAAGGGCCTGGGCTCGGGCGTTCCGATCGGCGCCGTCGTGGCCGGCCCCAAGGCCGCCAACATCTTCGGCCCGGGCAACCACGGCACCACCTTCGGCGGCAACCCGCTGGCCATGCGCGCCGGTGTGGAAACCATCCGCATCATGGAAGAGCAGAAGCTGCTCGAGAACGCCGCCACCGTCGGCGCCCACCTGAAGGCCGCGCTGGAGCGCGAAATCGGCGGCCTGAGCGGCGTGAAGGAAATCCGCGGCCAGGGCCTGATGCTGGGCATCGAGCTCGACCGCCCCTGCGGTGCGATCCTGAACCGCGCCTGCGACGCCGGCCTGCTCCTGAGCGTCACGGCCGACAAGGTGATCCGCCTCGTGCCGCCGCTCATCCTGAGCATTGCCGAAGCCGACGAGATCGTTGCGATCCTCGCGCCCATCGTCAAGACCTTCCTCTCGGAGCCCGTTGCGCAATGACGACCGCCGCCGCACCGAACGCCCTGCGCCACTACCTCCAGTTCTCGGACTTCACGGCCGACGAGTACGTCTACCTCTTCGATCGCATGGCGATCATCAAGAAGAAGTTCAAGACATATGAGAAGCACCAGCCGCTGACCGACCGCACGCTGGCCATGATCTTCGAGAAGGCCAGCACGCGCACCCGCGTGAGCTTCGAGGCCGGCATGTACCAGCTCGGCGGCAGCGTGGTGCACCTGACCACGGGCGACAGCCAGCTCGGCCGCGCCGAGCCCATCGAGGACAGCGCCAAGGTCATCAGCCGCATGGTCGACCTGGTGATGATCCGCACCTACGAGCAGACCAAGATCGACGCTTTCGCCGCGCACTCGCGCGTGCCGGTCATCAACGGCCTGACCAACGAGTTCCACCCCTGCCAGATCCTGGCGGACATCTTCACCTACATCGAGCACCGCGGTTCCATCCAGGGCAAGACGGTGGCGTGGGTCGGCGACGGCAACAACATGGCCAACACCTGGCTGCAGGCGGCCGAGATCCTGGGCTTCACGGTGCATGTGAGCACGCCCAGCGGCTACGAGGTCGACCAGTCGATCGCCGGCATCCGCTCGGGCGACAGCTACAAGGTCTTCCAGGACCCGATGGAAGCCTGCCGCGGCGCCGACCTCGTCACCACCGACGTCTGGACCAGCATGGGCTACGAGGCCGAGAACGAGGCCCGTCGCAAGGCCTTCGCCGACTGGTGCGTCGACGAGGACATGATGCGCATCGCGCAGCCCGACGCCCTCTTCATGCACTGCCTGCCCGCGCACCGCGGTGAGGAAGTGCAGGCCGAGGTCATCGACGGGCCGCAGTCGGTGGTGTGGGACGAAGCCGAGAACCGCCTGCATGCGCAGAAAGCGCTGATGGAGTTCCTGCTCCTGGGTCGGCTCTGATCCCCTGCGCACCCCACACCGCGCTGGCTTCATGAACCCCTGCCAGACCTGCGGCGCCTGCTGCGCCAGCTACCGCGTCGACTTCAGCGTGTACGAACTCGACGACAACGGGGGCCGTGTGCCCTCGGGCCTGGCGGTCGAGGTGAACGACGCCATCTGCCGCATGCGCGGCTCCGACCACACACCTCCGCGCTGTGCCGCGCTCACCGGCAAGATCGGCCAGTCGGTGGCCTGCGGCATCTACGAATGGCGGCCGAACCCTTGCCACGAACTGCAGGCTGGCAGCGACGCCTGCCAGCGCGCGCGCCTGCGGCATGGGCTCGCGGTGCTGACCGACGCGCTGCACTGACGGCAACGCAACTCAGGCCACGGGCACTGGCAGGCCACCGAGCTGCCCCTTGAACTCCTGCAGCGAAAAATGCGTCTGCACGTGGCGCACGCCCGGCAGGCGGTGCAGCTTGCGCTGCAGCAGGTCGGAATAGGCATCGAGGTCCTTCGCGACCACCACGAGGATGAAATCCGCCGGCCCCGAGATGCCGTGGAACATCACCACCTCGGGAATGGCGCACACGGCGTCCTCGAAGGCGCGCGACGAGATCTCGGTCTGGTGGTCGATGCCAACCATCACGAAGGCCAGCACGCCGAAGCCCAGCGCGCGCCGGTTCAGGCCCGCGTGGTAGCCGCCGATCACGCCGTCGTCTTCCAGCTTCTTCACCCGCCGCCAGCAGGGCGACTGCGACAGGTGCGCCATCTGCGCCAGCTCGCCCGAGGTCAGGCGGGCGTTGTCCTGCAGCGCGCGCAGCAGCTGAAGGTCGGTTCGGTCCAGGTCGGCTTGCATGATTTGTTCTTTAGATCCTCTTGATTGAATAGATTATTCAATCTTTTCAAGATTTATGGATAACTTCTCGACTCAAGGCATTCACTGCGCATAGCATTCGGCACCCGGCGGCCCTTGTGGACCGCCCGCAACCGGCCCACACTGCCC
>NZ_QXMN01000075.1:0-14965 GCF_003581445.1 Acidovorax cavernicola
CGCCCCGCCCGCCCGTTCAGTCGAAACCGAGCTGAACGACCGTGCGCCCCGGTCGGCTTTCGAGCGCCAGGCGCGCCCCGATGGCGGCGGCGCGCTTCGACAGCGCCTTCGGCACCTCGGAGGCGTCGAAGCCCACGCCGTTGTCGATCACCCGCAGGTGAACGCCACCGCCGCGCGCATCGGCCTCGATGCGCAGCGCGCTCGCGTGGGCATGCTGCAGCACGTTCGAAATCGCCTCGAACAGCAGGAACTGGAGCTGCCGCGTGGCGTGGGCATCGAGCTGCGCCACGGGTGGCAGCTCGTCCACGCCCCACTCGAAGGCGATGTCCGCGGCGGCCAGGCGGGGCTCCAGCCGGTAGCGCAGCGCCGCCAGCAGCGCGCCGACATCGCCGGGCGGCAGGTGGATGGAGTCGATCGACAGCTTGAGCTGGTCGAGCGAGTCGCGCAGGGTGCGCAGCAGCTCCTCCGGGCTGGTCTGGCCCGACTGCAGCTGCCGGATCGCCGAGCTGATGTGCGAGCCCACGCCGTCGTGCATGTCGCGCAGGATGCGCTCGCGCTCGTGGGTGCGCGCCTGGTCGCGCGCCACCTCTTCCAGCTCGGCATAGGTGGACGCCAGTTCGCGCTCGCGCTGCGCCACCCGGTCGGCCAGCGTCTTGACCCAGCCGCGCGCCTGCACGCTCGCGAAGTGGAAGCGCCGCAGCACGATCAACAGCAGCGCCACCCCGAACATCACCGAGGAATAGCGCACCCAGGTGGTCTCCCCGTAGGCGTCGCTCAGTCGAATGACCAGCCAGTCGCGCGTGCCGAAGGCCACCGTGACCAGCGCAGCGCCGGCCACCAGCAGCCGCTCGACGGTGGGCCGGCGCGCCGTGGCGACGGCAAAGGCGATCACGAAGCCGACGACGATGCCGATCTCGACCGCCAGCCAGGCCGTGAGCCAGCGCGGCTCCTCGCGGTTCAGCGCCAGCCAGGTGAACACCACGGTGCCGGCCACCACCGCCGCCATCGGCCAGCGCACCCAGCGCGTGCGCGGGTTCTGCGCCCAGTCGGCGAGGTGATAGCAGAACATCATGGCCGACGCCGCCCAGCCCGCGTAGCAGCCGGCCATCAGCACGCCCCAGAGCTGCCACGGCAACGGCGGCTCGGGAATCATGGCGTCGGCCACCCGCACCGCCCAGCAGAACTCGGCGACCGCGGCCCAGAAATAGATGGGGTCGCGCTGGCGGCGGCCGATCGCGCCGGTGTCGACCTGGGTGAACCACAGCGCCAGCGCGATGCTGCCGACGATCAGGCTGAACGCCGTGAGCAGCACCGACCCCGTGAATCGCCAGGCGTAGGCGCTCTCGAACAACGCGGTGCGCACTGGCGCCGCCGGCCCGATGGTGACGCGCGACAGGCCGGCGCGCCGTTCGCTGTCAGCACGGATGCGGATCTGCAGCAGGTTCTCACCCGCTTTCAGCAGCCGTCCGGGTACCGGCACATAGACCGGGGCCTTGGCGTAGTCGGCTCGGTTGCTTTGGCTAAGGTCACCGTAGGCCTGCAGCAGCGCGCCGTTCAGCTTCACCTCGAAGGCGCTGCCGGCACGGGGAATGAAAACGCCCCAAGGCACCTCGGGCAAGGCCTCGACCGTGAACGGCAGGTCGAAGCTGGCGAAGCCGGTGCGGCCATGGTGACGGCGGTCCCAGTGGTACGACAGATCGACCGTTTCGGTCTGCACGACACCGTCGATGGTGGTCGTCACCGTGGCTCGGCGCAGCTCGATCGGGCTCTGTGCGCCGGCTGCCCCGGCACTTCCCGCCGCGAAGAGCGCCGCCAGCCCCAGCAGGCACAGGAACGCCAGCCTGCGCAGCATCCGCGCTCAGCCCGGGTGGGACAGCAGGCCGAGGCGCGTGGCTTCGAACACCGCTTCGCTCTTGGAATGCACCGCGAGCTTGCCGTAGAGGTTCTTGATGTGGGTCTGCACCGTGTGCACGCTCAGGCCCTTGAGCCGCGCGATCTCGGCGTACGAGAAACCCCGCGCGATCAGCGTCAGCACCTCGTGCTCGCGCGCCGAGAGCAGGCCGCGGTCGGCCTCGTCGAGCGCCGCGTCCGCGGGCGCGGCACCCGGCCCTGCAGCCGGCACGGCCGCCTGCAGGCTGCGGTACTTGGCGAGCACGCGGCGCGCGATCATGGGCGAGATCGGCGAGGCGCCGGCCTTCATCTCGACGATGGTCTGCGCGATGTCCTCGGGCGCGGCGTCCTTGTGGATGTAGCCCACGGCGCCGGCCTCGATGCTGGCCAGCACGTTCTCCTCGTCGCCGAAGACCGACACCACCAGCGGCTCGCAGCCGGGAAAGCGCGCGACGGCATCGCGGATCACGTCGAGCCCGGTGCCGTCGGGCATGCCGAGGTCGACCAGCAGCACATCAGGAATGGTCGCGGTGGCGGCGAGCCAGGTGCGCGCCTCCTGCACCGTGCCCGCGCTGCCCAGCCAGAACAGGCGCGGGCTGCGCTGCACGCTGGCCTCGAAGAAGGCGCGCGCGCGGCTGTCGTCCTCGACCACGAGCACGCCCCAGCGGCGTGGCATCGCGTCATCCTGAGCCTCGGTATTCATGGGATGAAGCATAAGCCTCGACACCCGCCGTCTCGCAGGCACCGCCTCCCCCGTTCATGGGATGCCCCCTGCCGGATGCGTCACGAAACTTGTCACACCTCTTGTTCACACTTGCGCTGCATCGCCCGCACCACGCGTGGCCGCATCGTGAATACTTTCGAATTCCAGCCAAGTCCTCATTGCCTGTTTCGCAGGGATTTGTGGGGTCACCGTGCCATTTGCCGCGCGGTCCTCATGCAGAATTGCCCGGACCCGGCCCACGGGGCGCGACCCGCGCACCGCCAGTCATCTCCTCCCATGGACCCGCAAACCACCCACCTGTTGTACCTGCACGGCTTTCGCTCGTCGCCCCGCTCGACCAAGGCGCGGCTGGTGGCGAAGCACGTGGCACGCCAGCACCCGAACCTGGAATGGTGGTGCCCGCAACTGCCGCCGTCGCCGCACGACGCCATCGACATGGTGATGAAGGGCATCGCGCACTGGCCACGCAAGTCGATGGCGGTGATCGGTTCGTCGCTCGGCGGCTTCTACGCCACCTACGTCGCCGGCATGACCCGCTGCCGCGCCGTGCTGCTCAACCCCGCGGTGCATCCGGCGCGCGACCTCACGCGCTACATCGGCAGCCAGACCACCTGGCACGACCCGTCCGAGCACTTCTACTTCCAGCCGGAATTCATCCAGGAGCTGCGCGCCATGGAAATCGGCGCGCTCACGCGCCCCGAGCGCCTCTTCGCGATCATCGCCAAGGGCGACGAGGCACTCGACTGGCACGAGATGTCCGCGCGCTACCCCGACAGCCGCATCAAGCTGCTCGAGGGCGGCGACCATGCGCTGTCCGATTTCGAAAAAGCGCATCTCGGCGACGTCATGGCGTTCATCAACCCGGTGGTCTGAAGCTCTCCCCCAGGCTTCGCGCACTGCGTGTCGCTTCGCCAACCCCCTTCCGGGGGCGATGCCTGCGGCTCGGCGAAGCCGGTTCCGTGGCATCCCTGGACTGGCAGCCCACCCCATCCCGCGTGGGAGAATCGCCGGATGTTTGTATTGTTTGAAGAAGCCGGCAAGTACCTCGGTGGCCGCGTCCTGTCGGAAGCCGAAGCCTCGGCACAGGTCGAGCTCGAGACCGGCAAGCGCGTCAAGGTCAAGGGCGCCAACATCGTTCTGCGTTTCGAGAAGCCCGCTCCGGCCGAGCTGATGGCCGAGGCGCGTGCGCTGGCCGCCGGCATGGACCTCGACCTCGCCTGGGAATTCGCGGCCGAAGGCGAATTCGGCTTTGCCGACCTGGCCGCCGACTATTTCAGCGAGAAGCCCACGCTCGCGCAGCAGGCCGCCGCGCTGTTCGCGCTGTTCGAAGCGCCGCACTACTTCCGCCGCGCGGGCAAGGGGCGCTTCAAGAAGGCGCCCGCCGAGATCGTGCAGCAGGCACTGGCCGCCATCGAGAAGAAGAAGGCCATCCAGGCGCAGATCGTCGAATGGGCTGGCCAGCTGGCCGAGGGCGTGTGCCCGGCGCCGATCCGCGAGCAGCTCTACAAGATCCTGTTCAAGCCCGACAAGAACGCCCCCGAATACAAGGCCGTCGTCGACGCCGCACGCGCCACGCAGCGCCCGCCGCTCGATCTGCTGGAGCGTGCCGGTGCCATCGATTCGCCCTACCAGTTCCACTGGCGCCGTTTCCTGTTCGAGAACTTCCCCAAGGGCACCGGCTTTCCCGCGCTCGCGGCGCCGGCCGTGGCCGACGACCTGCCGCTGGCCGAAGGCGTGCAGGCCTTCTCGATCGACGATTCGCAGACCACTGAAATCGACGACGCACTCTCGGTGCAGGGCCTGGGCAGCGGCACCATCACCGTCGGCGTTCACATCGCGGCGCCGGGCCTGGCGCTCACGCCGGGCAGCGCCATCGACGCCGTGGCGCGTGCGCGCATGTCCACCGTGTACATGCCGGGCTACAAGATCACGATGCTGCCCGACGAGGTGGTCGACACCTACACGCTGCTCGAAGGCGGCGACCGTCCGGCCGTGTCGCTCTACGCGCGCTTCGACGAAGCCACGCTTGAACTGCAGGGCACCGAGACCAAGCTCGAACGCGTGCCGATCGTGGCCAATCTGCGCCACGACCAGCTCGATGCCGTCGTCACCCAGCCCTGGCTCGAAGACGCCACCTTCGCTTCGGACAACACCCCCGACGCCGCCGCGAAGCTGCGCGCGCCGCTGAGTTTCCTGTTCCGCCTTGCCAAGCACCTGAAGGCGCAGCGCGAAGTCGTGCGCGGCAAACCCGAGAACTTCAGCCGGCCCGACTACAACTTCCGCCTCGTCGGCAACGACGGCGCCGAGCCCACCGGCAACGAGCAGGTGCAGATCACCACGCGCCAGCGCGGCGCGCCACTCGACCTGATCGTGTCCGAGGCCATGATCCTGGCCAACAGCAGCTGGGGCGGCTGGCTCGGCGAACTCGGCGTACCCGGCCTGTACCGCAGTCAGGCCAGCCTGGCGCCCGGCATCAAGGTGCGCATGGGCACGCGCGCGCTGCCGCACGCGGGCCTGGGCGTGAAGAGCTACGCCTGGAGCACCTCGCCGCTGCGCCGCTACACCGACCTCGTGAACCAGTGGCAGATCATCGCGGCCGCGCGCCACGGCAAGACCGCCGCGCTGGCCGCGCCCTTCAAGCCGAAGGACGCCGACCTGTTCTCGATCCTTTCGGGCTTCGATGCGGCCTACGCCACTTACAACGGCTACCAGGGCGGCATGGAGCGCTTCTGGACGCTCAAGTACCTGCAGCAACAGGGCATCACCGAGCTCGAGGCCACGGTCATCAAGGACATTCCCAACGGCGCGCTGGTGCGCGCCGATGCGCTGCCGCTGGTGTTCCCGGTGGCCGGCCAGCAGGAACGCGGTGCGCGCGTGCGCGTGAAGCTCGGCGAGATCGACGAGATCGCACTCGACGTGAGCGGCACCGTGCTCGAACGCCTGGATACGCCGCAGACCGACGCCGCGACCGATGAAGGCGCCGGCGAGGACGACGAGGAAGAAGTCGCCGGCCCGATCGCCATCGCGGTTGACCTGAGCGACAGCGAAGCCGCACCCGACCCGACGACGACCACGCCTGCCTGATCCCCGGCCGAACGACCGGAGACACGCGCCCCCTGGAGGAGTTTCGAGAATGAATCTCAAGGACCTCAGCACGTTGCAGATCGCTCTGGGCGTGTCGGTCATCGCGCATGCCGCCTTGCTCGCGGTGCGCTTCGTCGATCCCGAGTCGTTCAACAAGGTCTTCAGCGAAACCCCGCTCGAGGTGATCCTGGTCAACAGCAAGACCAACGACAAGGCCGACCCTTCGGCCCGCGTGATGGCGCAGACCACGCTCGCCGGCGGCGGCGACCTCGACAAGGGCCGCGCCACCAGCCCGCTGCCGCCCTCGAGCTTCACCACCATGGGCGATTCGTTCGAGGAATCGCGCCGACAGGTCGAAGCCATGCAGGCCCAGCAGATGCAGATGCTGGCGCAGCTCAAGCGCGAGCTGGCCGCCATGCCCGTGCCCGACCCGCGCCAGGCCGGCGACCCGACCGAGGCCGCCGCACGCGAGGAAAAGCGTCGCCAGATGGTCGCGCTGCTCGCCGAGATCGAGCGCCGCGTGAACGAGGAAAACGCGCGCCCCAAGAAGCGCTACCTGAGCCCGGCCACACGCGAGGCGGCCTACGCGCTGTACGTCGACACGCTGCGCCGCCGCATTGAGGTCAAGGGCACCGAGAACTTCCCGACCGCGGCCGGCAAGAAGCTCTACGGCGAGCTCAAGATGACGATCACCATCAACCACGACGGGCGCGTGCTCGACACCACCGTCGACGAAAGCTCGGGCAACACCACGCTCGACCGCCGTGCCCAGGCCATCGTGCACAGCGTCGGCAATTTCGGCAAGTTCACCGACGCGATGCGCAAGCAGACCGACCAGATCGTGATGCAGTCGCGCTTCAAGTTCACGCGCGACGAGACCATCGAGCTGTCGTCCCAGTAACCCCCACAGCAGAACACGGAACACCGGCCATGGATCAGTACTGCGTCATGGGCAACCCCGTCGAGCACAGCCGCTCGCCCCGCATCCACGCCCGTTTTGCCGAACTCTGCAGCCAGCCGATGGCCTACGGCCGGCGCCTGGTGCCGATCGGCGCCTTCGCCGAAGGCCTCGCCGCCTTCCGCAGCGAGGCCGCCGCGCAGGGCGACACGGCGCGCGGTTGCAACGTCACCGTGCCCTTCAAGTTCGACGCGGCCTCGCTCGCGCAGCACACCAGCGAGCGCGCCACGCTGGCGCAGGCGGTGAACACGCTGCGCTTCGAGGCCGACGGCAGCATCCATGCCGACAACACCGACGGCATCGGCCTGGTCAACGACATCGTGCGCAACGCCGGCGTGCCGCTGGCCGGTCGCTCGCTGCTGCTGATCGGTGCGGGCGGTGCCGCCGCGGGCGTGCTCGGACCGCTGCTCGACGCGGGCGCCGCGCGCATCGTGGTGGCCAACCGCACGCTCGACAAGGCCATCGCGCTGGTGCAGCGCCACGCCGCACTCGCATTGCGCCACGGTGCCACGCTCGAGGCCTGGGCACTCGACGAGGTGCCGGGCGCCTTCGACGTGGTGATCAACGCCACGGCCTCCAGCCTCGCGGGCGACGCGGTTCCCGTGAGCGCGCAGGTGCTGCGCCCCGGCGCGCTGGCCGTCGACATGATGTACGGCCCCGCCGCCGCAGGCTTCATGGCCTGGGCCGAAGCGCACGGCGCGGTCGCGCGCGACGGTCTCGGCATGCTGGTCGAGCAGGCCGCCGAAGCCTTCGAATTCTGGCGCGGCGTGCGCCCGCCGTCGGCGCAGGTGCTGGCCGAGCTGCGCGCCTCGCTCGCCGCAGGCGCATGAAGGGCCTGCTGCGCCTGATCGCCTGCCTGGTGGTGGCGGGCCTGGCGCTCGAGCTGTTCTTCGTGGTGCGCATCGCGGCCATGGCGGTGATCGATCCGCAGAGCACGGCCTTCCAGCGCTCCGAGGCCTGGCGCGTCGCCCTCTCGCAGGGCCGCGACGGCGGGTGGCGCCAGGAATGGGTGCCGTACACGCAGATCAACGACACCCTCAAGCGCGCCGTGATCGCGAGCGAAGACGCCGGCTTTGTCGACCACAACGGCGTGGAGTGGGAAGCCATCGAACGTGCGCGCCAGCGCAACGCCCGTGCCGAGCAACTGGCCGCCAAGCGCATGGCACGCGCGGCGGCGCGTGGCAAGCCGGTGCAGCCGGCCCCGTTGCGCGGCGGCTCCACCATCACGCAGCAGCTCGCGAAGAACCTGCTGCTGTCGGGCGAACGCACCATGCTGCGCAAGGGCCAGGAACTGGTGCTCGCCACGCTGCTCGAGGTGCTGCTCGACAAGCGACGCATCCTCGAGATCTACCTGAACAACGTCGAATGGGGCGAAGGCGTGTTCGGCGCCGAGGCCGCATCGCAGCACTACTTCCGGAAGCCGGCGGCGCGCCTGGGTTCGTACGAGGCCGCGCGCCTTGCCGTGATGCTGCCGAGCCCGAAGGCCTTCGAGCGGCGCCCCAACTCTTCGTACATCAACGGGCGGGCATCGACGATCGTGGCGCGGATGCCGGCGGTCGACCTGCCCTGAATTTCCGGATCGCGCCCTCCACCGCCAGCACGGCGACGAAGCCGATCGCGTAGGCCAGCACGTCCCACCAGTCGGCCGTGGCGCCGAGCACGATGCGCAGCGCGCGGTTCGGAATTTGCAGGTGCCACGTCGACGCAAGCCACTGCCCCAGCTCGACGAGCAGCCCCACGCCGAAGGCGGCGAGCGCGAGCGGCAGCACGCGCGCGGCGATGAAGGTCTTGAACACCAGGTACACCCACGCCACGGCCAGCACGTCGCCGAAGAAGCTGCGCACCCAGCCCCAGCGCGCGCCAACGGTGGCCAGCAGCACGAGCAGCACGAAGAGGGCCACCGCCCACGCCAGGGAAAGAAGATCGAATCGCCATCGCATGGCCCGTATCATCGCCTCCATATGCTGGCAAAGCTCACAGGTTGGTTGTTGCTGGGGATCGTCCGACTGCTCACCGGTGCGCAGGCGCGCTGGTATGGCTGTCCGCCGAAGGCCGAGCAGCGCATCTACTTCGCGAATCACCAGAGCCATGCGGACCTCGTGATGATCTGGGCCGCACTGCCCGAAGAGCTGCGCAGCATCACGCGGCCGATCGCGGCGCGCGACTACTGGGCCAACACGCCGGTCAAGCGCTGGATCACGACCGAGGTGTTCAACGCGGTGTATGTGGAGCGTGCGGCCACGGCGCCTGCGGCTGCCGCGGCACCGGTCGCCGCATCATCGCCTGAAGCACGGCCACCCGCAGCCTCCCCCGCGCCGGCCGAGCGCATCGAGCCCTCGATGGAACCGCTGCTGCCGATCGAGACGGTCGCCACCGTCGACGCACCGGTTGCAGAGGGCCGGCAGGAAATCCAGGGCGAACTCGACCTGCCCGCGCCACCACCTTCAACGCCTGTCGCACCACTGCCCGCGATCGAACCCGAGGCCCCGGCCGCCGCGCCCGAGCCGCCCGCCGCCGATCCGCTTGCACCGCTCATCGACGCCCTGCGCAGCGGCGACTCGATCATCATCTTTCCCGAAGGCACGCGCGGCCACACCGGCGAGCCGCAGAAATTCAAGTCGGGCCTGTACGCGCTGGCCACCATGTTCCCCGACGTGGTGCTGGTGCCGGCCTGGATCGACAACGTGCAGCGCGTGATGCCCAAGGGCGAGATCGTGCCCGTGCCCATCCTGTGCTCCGTCACCTTCGGCGCGCCGATCCGCGTCGAAGAAGGCGAAGAGCGCCGGCCTTTCCTCGACCGTGCGCGAGCCGCCGTGATCGCATTGCGCGACGTCTGAAGGTATGAACCAGTTCCTGCGCAGCCTCACGCCGACCCAGCAGGTCGCGGCCCTCTTCCTGATCGTCTTCGGCCTGCTCTTCATCGTGAGCACCACCGTCTTCTTCCTGAGCTTCAAGGAGCGGCGCAATCCGGTGCACGACGAGTCGTGGCAGGCCGAGCTGGCGCATTTCCGCGCGCTGCTGGGCACCACCTGGTTCATGGTGATCGTGTTCTGGATCGGCTGGGCGCTGGGCGAAACGGTGGCCACCGTGCTGTTCGCGCTCATCTCGTTCTTTGCGCTGCGCGAGTTCATCACGCTCTCGCCGACGCGGCGCGGCGACCACCGCAGCCTGATCCTCGCGTTCTTCGTGGTGCTGCCGATCCAGTTCTGGCTGGTGGCCACCGCGCGCTTCGACCTGTTCACGGTGTTCATCCCGGTCTACGTGTTCCTTGCCATTCCGGTGGCGAGCGCGCTGGCGAACGACCCGAGCCATTTCCTCGAGCGCAACGCCAAGCTGCAGTGGGGCATCATGGTCTGCGTCTACGGCATGAGCCACGTGCCCGCGCTGCTGCTGCTGACCTTCCCGGGCTACGAAGGCAAGAGCGCGTTCCTCGTGTTCTTCCTGGTGTTCGTGGTGCAGACCTCGGTGCTGGTACAGCACCTGATCTCGCGGCGCATGCAGCGCACGCCGTTCGCGCCGAACGTGAGCCGCAGCTTCAACTGGACCAGCTGGGGCATCGGCATCGTGGTGGCCAGCCTGGTGGGCGCGCTGTTCTCGTTCATCACGCCCTTCAAGTTCGGACAGGCGCTCGCGGTGTCGATCATTGCCTGCGTCGCGGGCTCGATGGGCCACCTGGTGATGAAGGCGCTCAAGCGCGACCGCGGCATTCCGAACTGGGGGCAGAAGGGCGTGGGCGTGACCGGCGCGAACGGCCTGCTCGACCGCGTCGATGCGCTGTGCTTCGCGGCGCCGATCTTCTTCCACTCGATCCGCTGGTACTTCAACGTCTGAAGCACCGGGCGGACGAAGGCGGTCACACCTTGCGCCGCACCACCCGGTCGAAGGCCTGCTTCGCACGCCGTCCCAGCGCCCTCGTCTTCAGCGCCTGAAGCTCGCGCTTGAGCCGCGTGCGCTGCTCGGGCGAGAGCGCCGTGCCGAAACGCCCGAGCGCCTGTTCGAGCGCCGCGCGCTGCGCCGCCACCCGCCCCTGCCGGCCCTCGGCCTCGGCCAGCCATTCACAGGCATTGGCCACACGCCCGCGCAGGGCCGCGTCGCCCGACTCGCCGAAACGCGCGATGAGCACGCGGTAGGCCTTGGCCTGCCCTGGCAGGTCGTCCATCTTGTCGAAGGCCTTCGCCTTGTTGATCATCGACTTGGCGGCCCACAGCTGGAGGGCGCTGTCGCGCGCCATGGCCGTGCGCGCGATCACCTCGTCGTAGCTGGCCACGGCCTCGGTGAACCGGCCCGCGCGGCGCAGCACGGCGCCCTTGCGGAACAGCGCACCGGCCACGCGCGCGCGCAGGTCGGGCAGCTCGGAGTTGCCCCAGCGCGCGACGATCTCGTCGTGCACGCGCATTTCGTCAGCAGGCCGTGCAAGGCGATCAAGCGCGGTGCTCTTGTATTGGAGGCACAGCGCCACCTGCGATTGCATCTCGGTGGAGGCCTCGGCGCCATAGCGCGCGTCCATTGCGTCGGCAGCTTCGACGACCTCGGCGAAGTGCGTCAGCGCCAGCAGACAGAAGGTCTTGTGCGACAAGGCACGTGCGCACTGGCGGCGCATCAGCGGGTGCGGCGAAGCGGCGTGCGTCGCGAGCACATCGTCGAACAGCGCGATGGCTTCGCGCGATGCGCCCGCGTCGCCGAGCCGGCGGCCTTCGCGGACCGCGTCGCGCACCGCCTCGAACAGCTCCGCGGGCAACTCGCCAGCTTCAAGCCCCCCCGTCTTGCGCAGCCGCTTCAGGCAAGCCTCGCGCCCCGCCATTGCCTTCGCACGCAGTTCGCGCAACTCGGGCGCGGTGGCGTCGCGCGACGCAGCCACGAGCGGCTCGTACACCGCGAGCGCCGCCTCGGGCCGCCCCAGCAGATCGAGCAGCACGAAGCCCTTGTGCAGCAAGGTGGTGGCCACCGTGCGCTGCACCACGGCATCGCCGTCACGCGCGAAGGTGCCGAGCAGGCGTTCGCAGGCGGCCAGCGCGGCCTCGCCGTCGCCCTGGTCGCGCAGCCCCACGGCCCAGTCGTGGGCGCGCACGGCCGCAAGGCGGCGCACCTGCACGGAGGTGTCGTGGCCATAGCGGTCGAGCAGCCAGCCGACCAGCTCGGCGCGACGCGCCACCTCGTCGAGCCCGAGGCCGTCGAAGAACAGCGCCAGCGCGCGCACGCCTTCCAGCCGCAGCTCTGGCGCGGCGTCGGCCAGACCCGCCTCGATCTGGTCAGCCACCTGCAGGCAGAGCACCTGGGCCTGGGTGTGCTGCGCCAGTTCGCGCAGGTTGAGCACCGCGGCCAGCCGCGCCCGTGCCACGCGCAGCCGCACGTCGGCATCGGTGGTGCCCTCGAAGTGTTCGATGGCCGCTTCGAGCGTGGCCAGAGCATCCTGCGGCAGGCCGCGGTGGTGTTCGATCTCGGCCTTCAGCAGGCGTGCATCCAGTCGCCAGGCATCGAGCGCGGCATCGGCCTGCGCATCGAGCTGCTCGCCCATGAAATCGCAGGCCTCGCAGCGCGCCGCCGCATCGTCGATGAGCCAGGTGCGCTGGTACAGCGCATGGGCGATGTGTTCGCGGATCTCGGGCTCGCTGCGCGCGCCATGTGCGGCGATCAGGCGGTCGAGCGTGGCCAGCGCGTCGGCCGGGCGATGCAGCTGGCGCAGCACGTGCGCGAGCAGGCGCAGCGCCTGGCAGCAAGGCACGACCACGGCGGCTTCGGGCAATGCGCCGAACTCGGCGATCAGCCCGCTGCAGGCGGCGATCGCCTCGCGGCGGCGGCCGAGGTCGCTCAGCAACTCTGCGTGGCGAAAGCTGGCGGCGGCGCGTTCGGCGGGATGCTGCAGGCGCGCGAGCAGGGCCTGGGCGTCGTTCAGTTGCTGCAGTTGCTGCTGCGCGGAGGACTCGACTACATTCACCTTCGCTTCCTTGTGTGGCGCGCCCCGCGCGCAGCGGGGCGGAATGCAAGAATCGGCGGATTCTGCCCGCGAACGCACACACATCCCACACGAATTCGCGGCTTCTTCGATCTTCCTGACCCAGGCTTAGGCCTTTACGTTTCCTTTCATGCGGATTCTCGGCATCGACCCCGGCCTGCAGACCACCGGCTTCGGCGTGGTCGACGTGGACGGCCATGCGCTGCGCTACGTGGCCAGCGGCACCATCAGCACCCGGCACCTGGGCACCGGCAACCTGCCGGCGCGCCTGAAGGTGCTGTTCGACGGCATCGGCGAGATCACGGCGCGCTACCAGCCCGATGCGTCGGCGGTCGAAATCATCTTCGTCAACGTCAACCCGCAGTCGACACTGCTGCTGGGCCAGGCGCGCGGCGCCTGCGTGACGGCACTGGTGAGCCACAACCTCCCGGTGGCCGAGTACACGGCGCTGCAGATGAAGAAGGCGGTGGCGGGCCATGGCCAAGCCGCCAAGGCGCAGGTGCAGGAGATGGTGAAACGCCTGCTCGACCTGCCCGGCCTGCCGGGCGCCGACGCAGCGGACGCGCTGGGCATCGCCATCACGCACGCGCAGGTCGGCCGCTCGATGGCGCGGCTCGCGGAAGCCGCCGAACTGTCGAAGAGCCACGCCGGCACCTACCGGCAGGGGCGTTCACGCTAGGAAGGTGTGAACGAACCCGCCATGTCCGCTCATCCCGCCCAGACACGCCCCCTCGGCGTTGCAAATGCTCGCCATAGCCCGAGCTATGGCTGCGCTTTGCGCCTTGAGGGGCCGCGCCTGCGCGGGCTGCTCGGCCACGCCGGATTCATTCACACCTTCTGAGTCTTCAGCGCACGATGTAGCGCAGCTCGCCGAGGCGCTGGCGACGTTCTCGCACTTCTCTCGCGACCGAGGCGACATCACCTGCCAGTGCCCGCGCGATCCAGCCGGCCAGTTGCGGCATGTCGTCGGGCGTGAAGCCCAACCGCACGATCTCAGGCACGCCGAGCCGCAGGCCATTGATGTCGCCCTCGACCGGCGCGATCGGCAGGCCGATGCCGCACGCCAGCAGGCCGCCCAGCGCGAGCTGCTTCGCGGCGCGTTGCCCACCGCCCCAGCGTGCGGCCTCGAGCGCGAACTGGTGCGACTGTGTGAAGCCGCGTGCCTTGGCGAACACCGGCAGGCCTTCGGCGTCGAGCGCGCGCGCCAGCGCCTGCGCGGTGTCGCGCATCGCCGCCGCGTAGGCTGTGCCGTGCACCTTCCAGTCGAGCAGGCCGCGGGCCAGCGCGGCCGTGCGCCCCGCATCCGAGTTGGCCGTGAGACCGGGGTAGGCGATGGCGTCGATGCGCTCCATCAGCGCCGCGTCGTTCGACACGATCAGCCCGCCGGCCGGGCCACCCAGGCTCTTGTAGGTGCTCATGGTGATCGCATGCGCGCCTTCTTCGAGCGGCTGCGGCCACGCCTTGCCGGCCACCATGCCCGAGAGATGCGCGGCATCGAAGAGCAGCTTCGCGCCCACGCTGTCGGCCACTTCTCGGATGGCGGGCACCGGGTGCGGGAACAGGTTCAGGCTGCCGCCGATGGTGATGAGCTTGGGCTTCACCTCGCGCGCGAGCCTTGCGAGCGCCACCACATCGACCGAGTAGCCGTCGGCATCGACCGGCGCCGGCACGGTCTTCAGGCCGTAGAGCCCGGCCGCGCCCGCCGCGTGGTGCGTCACATGGCCGCCGATGGCGGGCGGCGGCGCGATGATCGTGTCGCCGGGCCGGCAGGTAGCCATGAACACGTAGAGGTTCGACAGCGCGCCTGAGCTCACGCGCACCTCGGCGAACCGCGCGCCGAACACCTCGGCCGCGAGTTCAGCGGCGACGACTTCGATGCGCTCGATGGCTTCCAGCCCCATCTCGTACTTGTCGCCGGGATAGCCCAACGACGGGCGCGAGCCCAGCCCGCGCGACAGCAATGCCTCGGCGGCGGGGTTCATCACGTTGGTGGCCGGGTTGAGGTTCAACCCGTCGACGTCGTGGATGCGGTGGTTGTCGGCCACCAGGCGTTCGATCTCGGCGGCCACGCCCACGGCATCGCGCGCGGCGGCATCGGCGGCGATGGCGAGCACGTGGTCCTCGCTGGTGGCGGGAACCCAGGAACGGCGTTGGAGGGCTGCGGGCATGCGGTGTCTCGCTAAAGGTGGTGAAGAGGAATGACCGCATGGTCGCGCGCTGTGCCACAGCCAGCAACACGGATAAACTGGGCCAGAGCCCTAGAAAAACTTGGCCTCCGCCTCATGCCCCTCGCCCTGTCTCTTATAAACATCTGACGCTGCCGACGACTTAATAGGTGTAGAAGACGGTGGACGGC
>NZ_QXMN01000178.1:0-1851 GCF_003581445.1 Acidovorax cavernicola
CACCAGCACCACGCGCAGGTCGGGCTGGTTGGTCGGCAGGATCAGCTTGCGCGATTTTTCCGGATCCTCGAGCACCTCGATGCCGGCCGCGGCCAGCAGGGGCAAGGTTTCTTCAAAAATACGGCCTTTGGACAGGGCAAGGGTAATCATCAGACTCTTTCAATATCGGCGCCAATCGCGCGCAGCTTGGCTTCCATGCAGTCGTAGCCGCGGTCGAGGTGGTAGATGCGATCGACCACGGTCTCGCCGGTCGCGACCAGGCCGGCGATCACCAGGCTGGCCGAAGCACGCAGGTCGGTCGCCATCACGGTCGCGCCCGACAGGCGTTCGACGCCTTCGACCAGCGCCACCTTGCCATCGATCTGGATCTTCGCGCCCAGGCGCACCAGTTCGTTGACGTGCATGAAGCGGTTCTCGAAAATCGTTTCGGTGACCGACACCGCGCCGTGGGAAATCACGTTCAGCGCCATGAACTGGGCCTGCATGTCGGTCGGGAAACCCGGGTATTCGGTGGTGCGGAAGCTCTGGCCCTTGAGGCGGCCGTCGGACTTCACGCGCAGGCCTCCGGCGACTTCCTCGATCTGCGCGCCCGCGTCGCGCAGCTTGTCGAGCACGGCGCCGAGGTGGTCGGCACGCGCATGGCGCAGCACCACGTCGCCGCCCGTGGCCGCGACGGCGCACAGGAACGTACCGGACTCGATGCGGTCGGCGACCACCTGGTGGTCGCAGCCATGCAGGCGCTCCACGCCCTGGATGGTGATGCGGCTCGTGCCATGGCCCTGGATGCGCGCCCCCATCTTGATCAGCATTTCGGCCAGATCGACGATTTCGGGCTCCATGGCCGCGTTCTCGAGCACCGTCTCGCCTTCGGCCAGCGTTGCGGCCATCAGGAAGTTCTCGGTGCCGGTCACGGTGACCATGTCGGTCGTGATGCGCGTGCCCTGCAGGCGCGTGCGGCCCGCGGGCAGCTTGGCGATCATGTAGCCGTGCTCGACCACGATCTGCGCACCCATGGCCTGCAGGCCCTTGATGTGCTGCTCGACCGGACGCGAGCCGATCGCGCAGCCGCCGGGCAGCGACACCGTGGCTTCGCCGAAGCGCGCCAGCAGCGGACCCAGCGCCAGCACCGAAGCGCGCATGGTCTTGACCAGTTCATAGGGGGCTTCGGGCGTGGACAGGCGGCTCGCATCGATGCGCACCGAACCGTCGGCCGCATGCTCGGCTTCGACACCCATGTTGCGGATCAGCTTGAGCATCGTCGACACGTCCTGCAGACGCGGCACATTGCGCAGCACCACCGGCTCGGCCGTGAGCAACGCTGCACACAGATCGGGCAAGGCGGCATTCTTGGCGCCGGAAATCGAGACTTCGCCGTGCAGCGGATGACCGCCGCGAATCAGGAGTTTGTCCATGGCTGGTAGGCCCAAATAAAAGTTGAAACGGCCTTGAACGCAGGCGCGAAAGCGTTGCTCGCGGGCTTCAGGCCCGGCTGGCCCACTCGGCGGGACTGAAAGTCTTCATCGACAGCGCGTGGACTTCATTGGTCTGGATCCGGTCACCCAGCGTGGCGTAGACCAGGCGCTGGCGCTGCAGCGGGCGCTGGCCTGCGAACGCGGTGCTGACGATGGTCGCGTACCAGTGACTTCCGTCACCTTCGACTTCCAGGAGTTCGCAGGCCAGGCCTGCGCTGATGATGGCTTTGAGTTGGTCGGCTGTCATGTCAGATCTCGCGCAGTGCCGCTGTCGCGGCCTGCGTAGCCCCGGCCACAGGGGCCGGAGAAGGGGGGCAAACAAAAAGAGTCATGGTGACTCAATGGCGAATCTTGTAACCGGTGCGCAGCAGATGCACCG
>NZ_QXMN01000076.1:0-13925 GCF_003581445.1 Acidovorax cavernicola
GTTTGGTGGGCGGGCGGGGGTCGAAGCGTTTACCGAGCTGCGGTGGATCACGGTGCAGACGACGGGGCGGCAGTATCCGTTTTGAGAGCATCTGACAGGGCAAGACTGCGCCTCAGGGCGGCGAATGCACGCCGCCATGGTGCCTCTCTTCTTCCGCCGCAACCAGTCGCAGCCCGGCACGCACACGCGCCAGCGTCTCGTTCTCGCGCTGCGGCGCATACACAGCGTGCGCCGAGTGCGAAAACTCGGGCGCACCCTCCACCAGCCGCAGCCGGCCATCGGCCAGGAAGGGCCGCACCACGCCGATGCGGAAATACCCCGCGCCGCCCACCGCAAGCAGGTAGGTGAGCGCCAGCGGCCCGAGTGAGATCGACACCGGCGCATGGGCCAGTTCCGGAAACGCAGCCTCATGATTGGCCGCGAAGGCCGGACCCCAATCCACCGACACGTAGCGCGCACGGTCGAGCCGGCCGTCGGGGTCGGTGGTGACCATCACCAGCCGCTCTTCGGCCAGCAGCTCGGCCACGAGGCCGGGGCGCTGCGGCGGGTTGTAGAGCACGGCCAGGTCGAGAGCGCCGCCCTGCACGCCGTCGAGCAGGCGCTGCGCGCTGTCGACCTCGGCGCGCAGCGCGATCTCGGGGCAGACGCGGCGCATCCAGATCAACCAGTCGGCAAGCATCGGATGCCACAGGCTGGGCTCGCTGCCCACGCTCACGCCCTCTTCGATCCCGGGCGGCAGCGCGACATGCTGGCGCGCGCGCTCCCACACCTGCACCAGCGTGGTCGCGTGGCCCACGAAGCGTTCGCCCGAGGCCGTGAGCCGTGCGCCAGCCTTGTTGCGCACGAACAGGCGCCGGCCGAGCTGGTCTTCGAGCAGGCGGATGCGGGCGCTGACGGCGGTCTGCGTCAGGTGCAGCCGCTCGGCCGCGGCGATGAAGCTGCCGGTGGCCGCGACTTCCAGGAAAGTGCGGGCGAGGCCGATGTCCATCGGTTCATATTAGTTTTTTTGCACTCATTTGCAATGAACATTCATTGGCTTGGACAGAAGCATCGGTTCACCATGGGCACGCACACGATTCCAGGAGCCCCGCCCCATGCGTCCCCTGCCGCCCTTGCCCCACGCCTCCTCGTCCGACGACGCCGCTGCGCCCTTCGCCGACACGCCCGCCGCACTGCGCGCGCAGGGGCTGCGCTTTCCCGAGCGCGTGGAAGTGTCCTCCCCGGTCTGCTACGCCGACGAACTGGACACGGTCTACCGCGAAGCCGGTGACCGCGAGGCACTGCTGGCCGCGCTGAACGAACTGCTCGAAGCCGAACGCGCCGGCGCGCGCATCACGCTGCGCAGCGCCGCCGAGACCGACGACCTCGCGCTGCAGCGCCTGGTGACCGACATCCACCGCGACGAGGTGCGCTGGTGCGGCGTGCTGATCGATGCGATCCAGTCACTGCCCGCCACGCCCAGCACACGCACCGGCGCGTTCTACGAACGCGCGATGGCCGTGCCGGAACTGGGCGCGCGCCTGGCGCTGCTCAACCGCGGGCAGGGCTGGGTGGTCCGCAAGCTGCAGGCGCTGCTGCCGCGCATCGGTGATGCGCGCATCCATGGCGAGCTGACGGCCATGCTGGTGTCGCACCAGCAGAACATCGCGCGCGTGGATGTGCAACAGGCATCGCAACAGGCCACCGAACCGGCGTCGCGCGAATCTACGCCGCGTTGATGGCCGTCGGCGCGGCAGGCGCAAAGGTCTGTGCAATCTCCCGCGTCACGCGCAGAAATCTCTCCATCTCGCCCACCGTGTGGCAATGCAGAGGCGACACCCGCACGGTGCCTTCGAGGCCGAAGGATTCGAGCATGCGCTTCGAGTAGATGCTGCTGGCCACGCGCTCATACACCGTCACGCCGCGCTTGCCGTACTCCACCACGGCCTGCGTGCAGTCGACACCGTCGAAGCCGATGCCCAGGATCAGGTCGCGCTGCGTGAGGTCTTCGTGGTCGAGAAACACCTGCACGCCATCGAGCACGCGCAGGCCCGGTGTATGCACGGTGCCGTCGAGCAGCGTCGCCAGCAGCGCGCGCTCGTGCAGCTCGATGCGTTCAATGCCGGCCACGAAGCGGGCGCGGCGATCGGTGGCATCGGTGAAGTGGCCGCCGAGCCAGCCCACGTAGTCGACGATCTCGGTGAGCACCGCGAACTGCCACGGCGCCGAGCTGCCCAGCTCCCAGTGGCCGGGCTTCTTGCCGGCCAGCTTGTGGTGCGGCAGCGCGGCCGCACGCTCGGACATCCACGAGAAGCCCGAGCCGCGGCAGCCGAAGAACTTGTAGGGCGCGAGGTTGATGCCGTCCACCGGTGTCTGCTGCAGGTCGATGAGGCCGTGCGGCGCGTGCTGCACGGCGTCCACGAGGATGTAGAGGTCGGGCTTGATCTCGCGCGCGCGACGCACGATGGCCGCCATGTCGAGCTTGGCACCCGAGATGTTCGACGCGTGGATCACGTTGAGCAGCCCCGTGTTCTCGTCGATCAGATCGACGATGGCGTCCACGTCGACGCCGCCGGTGACGGGGTTGCTCTTCGCCACGCGCAGCTCGCGCCCGAGGCGTTCGGCATACAGGCGCATGGCGTCGAAGGCCGACGGGTGCTCGAGCGCGGTCGTGACCATGTTCGTGCCCGGCACGTTCTCAGCCACCGCGCGCACCATGTCGAACATGGCGCCCGAGGCGGTGAGCGAGGGGTACACGCTGCCGCCGCTGGCGTTGAGGATGGTGCGCAGGTCGTCGGCGCCGCGCGCCTGCATGGCCTGCAGCTCGACCGCCGTTTCGTGGATGCGCTCGGCGTTGTCGGGAATGGCGTCGACCTGCGCGAAGCGCTCGACCGCGGCCTTCAGTCGGAACGAGCCGCCGGCGTTGTCGAAGTACAGGCGCTCGCGGCCATGGTGGTCGCGCTCGATGCCCAGGAAGCGCGCGCGCACCTCGCGCATCAGCGCCTCGGAAAGAAGTTCGCCCTGGGGCAGGTCCGCACGTGTGGCTGCCATGGTGTCAGACGCCCTTGTTGTTGGGGTTCTTGTAGATCTCGCGCACCGCGTCCGTCATCGGGAAGTTGAGGTTCGCGTTGCGCGGCGGGATCGGCGAGAGGAACCACTTGGCGTACAGCTGCTCGATGGCGCCCGACTTCATGAGGCCGGTGACGGTCTCGTCGACCAGCGCCTTGAACTCGGGGTCGTCCTTGCGCAGCATGATGCCGTAGGGCTCCTGGCGCAGCGACTCCTTGGTCAGGATCTTGTAGTCGCCGGGGTTCGGAGCGCTGGCGATCATGCCGGCCAGCTGCACGTCGTCGAGCACGTACGCATCGGCGCGGCCGGTGGACAGCAGCAGGAAGCCGTCGGAGGTGTCCTTGCCGGCGATCTCGTTCACCTCGATCGTTCCGCTCTTGCGCGCGCCGCGCAGCAGCTGGATCGACGTGCTGCCCGAAACGGTGGCCACGTTCTTGCCATTGAGGTCGGGCAGCGCGTTGATGCCCGAGCTCTTCTTCACGGCGGCGGTGATGTTGGTCACGAAGTGGCTCGGCGCGAAGTCAACCTGCTGCTGGCGCTGCATGGTGTTGGTGGTGGTCGCGCAGTCGAGATCGACCGTGCCGTTCTGCAGCAGCGGAATGCGGTTGGTCGAGTTGAGCATGGTGTAGCGCACCTCGATCTTCGGCAGGCCCAGCTTGGCCTTCACCGCGTCGACGATCTTCAGGCAGATGTCGTTGGTGAAGCCGATGGGCGCACTGTCGGCGCTGAGCTTGTACGAGAACGGGATCTGGCTGTCGCGCGCGCCGATCTGGATCGTGCCGCTGTCCTTGATCTTGCGCAGCGTGCCGGCGTCCTGCGCGGCGGCAGTGCCGCAAAGAGCGGCGATGGCAAGTCCAAGTCCGAGAAAGAGAGGCCGGCGGGCGAAGTGCATGGTGGTTTCCTCGAGGGAGATCGGTGACGACAGGGGAAGACTGGGCGCATCTTCGGCGGCTGGTTGAATTTCTAAAAGCGATTTTTTGTGATCGAATCGCATGAAGAAAAGCGTTCTTTCAGGAGCCACCCGCCGTGATGACCTTCAAGCAACTCGAAGCCCTGTACTGGATCGCCCGGCTGGGCGGCTTCGCGCAGGCGGCCAACCAGCTGCACACCTCGCAGTCGGCCATTTCCAAGCGTGTGCACGAACTGGAGCAGCTGTTCGACACCGAGCTGTTCGATCGCAGCCAGCGCACGGCGCGTCTCACCGAAAAGGGCGAGGAGATGTTCGTTCTCGCCAGGAAGCTGCTCGACCAGCGCGACGCCGCCGTCGAGCAGTTCGGCAAGCCGGGCGTGGTGGAGCGGCGCATCCGCATCGGCGTGACCGAGCTCACCGCGATGACGTGGCTGCCGCGACTGGTCGGCCTGATCCAGCAGCACTACCCCAAGGTGATCCTCGAACCCGACGTGGACGACAGCCTGCAGTTGCGCGACAAGCTGCTGGCCGACGAGCTCGACGTGGTCATCGTGCCCCACACCTTCGCCGACTCGCGCATGCAGAGCAAGGTCATCGGCCGGGTGAGGAGCGCATGGATGTGCAAGCCCGGCGTGGTGCAGGCCACCGGCACCGTGCGCCTGCACGACCTCGCGCGTCACCGCATGCTGGTGCAGGGCAACAACTCGGGCACCGGCCGCGCCTACGACGCATGGATGAAGGACCAGGGCGTGCAGCCCGCCAACGCGATCGTGGTGAGCAACCTCGTCGCGCTCACGGGGCTCACCGTGTCGGGCCTCGGCGTGAGCTACCTGCCGCGCGAATGCCTGGCACCACTGGTGACGGCCGGCATGCTCGAGGTGATCGAGGTGACGCCCGCGCTGCCCGTGGTGCGCTACGTGGCCATGCACAAGGGCGAGCACCGCAGCGCGCTCACGTCGTCGATCGTGATGCTGGCGCAGTCGTGCTGCGACTTCACGCGGATGTTCCAGGCCCAGGCCTCGGAAGACATCGCGCCGAACTGAAAATATTTTTCAAAATATCGGAAATTCACGTCAATACTGGCGACATTCCGCCATATTCACTTGAATTCAAGGAAGTTAAGAAAAAACCTTTCAATTCCAGGCCACCCACCCCCAACGCAGACCTTCCTCTTCTTCCGGCGCCATTGCGGCCCGACCTTCTTCAGAGACAGTGCCCATGACCATCACCGTGACACGCCAGGACGCTCGCTACAACACCTTGAAGAAGGGCTTCAACCTGCGATGGCCGGCCACGGAATCCGACGCCGCGTCGCGCATCGAGCTGGTGGAAAGCGCGGGCGACGCCGCCGCCGCGCTGCAGCGCATCGTCGATGCGGGCCTGCGGCCCACGGTGCGCAGCGGCGGGCACTGCTACGAGGACTTCGTCTCCAACAACCCCGACGGCGCGATCCTCGACCTGAGCCTGCTCACCCAGGCGGGTGCCGACCGCAAGGGCGACGGCCGCTACCGCGTCGCCCCCGGCACGCAGAACTGGAACGGCTACCTCGAGCTGTACAAGCAGAGCAACGTCACGCTGCCCGGCGGCTCCTGCTATTCGGTGGGCGCGGGCGGCCACATCTGCGGCGGCGGCTACGGCCTCCTGTCGCGCCTGCAGGGGCTCACGGTCGACTGGCTCTCTGCGGTGGACATCCTCACGGTCGATGCGCGCGGCAAGGTCGTGCCGCGGACCGTGGATGCGGCACGCGAGCCCGCGCTGTTCCGCGCCTGCCGCGGTGCGGGCGGCGGCAACTTCGGCGCGATCACCAGCTACGTGTTCGACACCCTGCCGACGGCGCCGCGCGAGGTGGCACTCGCGGTGGTCGCGTTCGACTGGGCCACCATGACCTCCGCGCGCTTTGCCCAACTGCTCGCCATCTACGGCGACTACTGGGACACGCGCGGCAAATCGCCCGACACCTGGGGCATGTTCTCGCTGCTCAAGCTCACGCACCGCTCGTCGGGCCAGATCGTGATGCTCACGCAGTTCTGCAACCCCGACGGCACCTGCAACGACCTCACGGTGCTCCACGATTTCCTCGACCGCTTCCGCGCCTGCACGCCCGTGCCGCTGAAGGGCCGCGCGCCCGGCGTGGGCCCGGCGCCGCAGCGCGATGCGGGGCAACTGCTGTGTTCCAAGCCGCACACCGTGACGCGCTACGACTGGCTCACCGCCACGCAGTACCTCAACGGCTCGGGCGAGAACCAGCGCGGCAAGTACAAGTCGGCCTACATGAAGCGCAACTTCACCGCCCGTGAAGCGCAGCGCATCTACACGCACCTCACGCGCACGATGCCCGGCGTCGACCTGAGCCAGTCGCTGGTGCAGGTCGACTCCTATGGCGGCGCGGTCAACAAGCCCGAGCGCATCCACGACACCGCCGTGCCGCAGCGCGCGTCGATCATGAAGCTGCAGTACCAGACCTACTGGCGCAGCGCGGCCGACGATGCGGGCCATCTGCGCTGGATCAGCGACTTCTACCGCGACGTGTACGGCACGCCCGACGTGCCCGAGCGCCATGCCGGCACGCCCTACCCCGGCGAGCGCTACGAGGGCTGCTACATCAACTACCCGGACAACGACATGCTGGCCTACCCGTTCTGGCCGCAGCTGTACTACGGGGACCAGGGGCTGTACGACTTCCTGCGACAGGTGAAGCGGCGCTACGACCCGAACAACATCTTTCACCATGCCATGTCGGTGCGGCCCTGAACGCGAGGAGAGATTGCCATGACACACAGCCCCCACCTCCCTGGCCAGAACCGCCGCGCCCTGATGCAGTGGATCGGCGGAGCCTCCGCCCTTGGCACGCTGACGCCATGGGTCCCGGCCGGTGCACAGACGCCCGACACCCGCGCGGCAACAACAGCCGTCCGCACGACGCCCGCGCCCCGCTTCGCCTACGTCGGCACCTACACCAGCGACGCGCCGGGCGGCACCGCCGGCGGGCCCGCATCGAAGGGCATCTACGTGCTGGCGATCCGCGACGGCGGCTGGACGCCCCTGCAGACCGTCGCGAGCGCGAACCCGTCATTCCTCGCGGTGCACCCCAACCGGCGCTTCCTGTACGCGATCAACGAGATCGACACCTACCGGGGCCTGCCCACCGGCACGGCCGAGGCCTACGCGATCGATGCGAACGACGGGCGCCTCACGCTGCTCAACCGCCAGCCACTTTCGCTCTCGGGCGTGATCCCTGCGCACCTGGCCGTCTCGCCCGATGGCCGCGCGCTGGCCGTGGCGCTGTACGGCGGCGGCGCCTACAACGTGCTGGCCATCGAAGCGGACGGCAGGCTCGGCAAGGTCTCGGGCATCGAGAAGGAAACCGGCGCCGGCCCCGATGCGCAGCGGCAGGAGTCGCCGCATCCGCACATGGTGCTGTTCGACGGCACGGGCCAGCGCCTGCTCGCCACCGACCTGGGCACCGACCGCATCAATGCCTTCACGCTCGCCGACGGCAAGCTGGCGGTGCTCGGCCGCACGTCCGTCGCGCCCGGCAGCGGACCGCGCCATCTGGCGCTGCATCCGTCGCAGCGCTTCCTGTACGTGGTGAACGAACTCGACGCCACGGTCGCCGGCTTCGGCTACGACGCGGCGAGCGGCAAGGTCGGCGAACAGCGCCAGCGCGTCTCGACCGTGCCGGAAGGCTACGTCGGACAGAAGAACGCGGCGGCGTTGGTGATGCACCCTTCGGGACAGTTTCTCTACGCGACCAACCGCCGCCTGGCGTCGGACCATCCGATGGCCGACAGCATCGCCGCGTTTCGCATCGACGCCAGCAACGGCGCACTGACCCCGCTGCAGCACTGGAACGAAGGCCTGCGCTTTCCGCGTGCGCTGGCGATGGCGCCAGATGGCAGCCATCTCTACGCACTCAGCCAGAAGGGCGACACCCTCCTGCGCCTGCGCATCGACCCCGCGAGCGGCAGGCTGGACCAGCCGGTGCAGGTGGCGCAGGTGCCGACGCCGGTGTGCCTGGTGTTTGCCTGAGCCGGCGGCCAGGACGGCTCTTGTCCTGTCGAGCGCTCCGATGAAGCACAAATGTGCTACATTTTTCCTTCGAGCTTGAAGGAGCACTCAACATGTCGACCACGACGATTCGCATCGAAGATGATTTGAAGGAGCGCATCGCCAACGCGGCAACGCGTGCCGGCAAGACATCGCATGCCTTCATTCTCGAAGCCATCTCCGAGACCGTGCAACGCGTCGAGATGGAAGAAGAGCTGCAACGTCTTGCGGACCAGCGATGGACCAAGCTCGTGCAGACCGGCAAGTCCATCGCCTGGGACGATGCCCGAACATACCTGCAGGCCCGAGCCAAAGGCGACAAGCCCCGCAAGCCTGCTGCGCGCAACCCGGCGCGTTGATCGGAGTGGCTCGCATCGAACTTGCGCCGGAGGTGCTCGATGATTTCGAGCGATTCATCGCGCATATGGAACGGTTCGGAGTCCAGAACATCCCCGAGCGAATCGGTGAGATTCTCGATTCGATCCAAGTGCTTGTGCACAGTCCGCTGATCGGCTGGCCGGCAAGAGACGACAGGCGTGAACTGGTCATCGGCCAAGATAGCCGGGGCTATGTGGCGCTGTACCGCTATGTGGCAAGCATCGACACAGTGTTCGTGCTGACCGTTCGAGCGCAGCGAGAGTCTGGATTCAAGCACTGACCGGGTTTGCGCCGGGACGCCAGCGACCCGGAAGCGGCACAACGCCGCATCCTAGCCGGCACTGCCGCGCGTCAGCATCCGCCCCGCGCGCGCCAGCACCTTCGCCTCGCCTTCGCCCCCTCGATAGGCCAGCACACCGTTCACGAACACGCGCTCGACGCCTTCGCTCACGCCATGCGGCTTGTCGTAGGTCGCGGTGTCGGTGATGGTCGCGGGATCGAACACCACCACATCGGCCATCGTCCCGACGCGCAGCAAGCCGCGATCGGCGATGCGCAGGTTGCGCGCCGTCATGCCGGTCATCTTGTGCACGGCCTGTTCCAGCGTGAAGAGCTTGCGCTGGCGCCAGTAGCGCGCGAACACGCGCGGGAACGCGCCCCACAGGCGCGGGTGCGGATGACGATCGTGCGGCAGGCCGTCGCTGCCGATCATGGTGAGCGGGTGCGCGATGACGCGCTCCACGTCCTCCTCCTGCATCTGGAAGTAGCAGGCACCGCCGGGCTTCAGCCGCAGGCAGGCCTCCTGCTCGGTGGTGCCCCACTCGCGTGCGATGTCGGAGATGAGGCGCCCCGTCATCTCGGGATGCGGGTCGGACCAGGTGAGCAGCACATCAATGACGCCGTCGACCAGGTCTTCGCGCAGCACGGTGGAGCCGGCCACGTAGGGGTACACATCCATCGCGATCGACTGGCGCTGCGACAGCGTCTCGATCAGCGGCAGCGTCTCCTTCGTGCGCCCCCAGTTCGCGGGCCCGGCGCACTTGTGATGCGAGATGACCAGCGGCACGCCCGCGCTGAAAGCTGTGTCGCCGGCCTCATGCAGCGCCTCGATGATCTGCTGCATCTCGCTGCGCAGGTGCGTGGCGTACACGCCGCCGTGGCGTGCGACGACGCGTGCGAGCGCGGTGACTTCCTCCGCGGGCGCGGCGAAGGCTTCTTCATAGAACAGGCCCGACGACATGCCGTGCGCGCCGTCGGCCATGCAGCTGTCGAGCAGCGCTTCCATGCGCGCCAGCTCGTCGCCGTTCGCGGGGCGATCGAGTGCCTGCATCGCCGCGAAGCGCAGCGTGGTGTGACCGACGAGCGCGGCCACATTGAGCGCAGGCTGCACCGCATCGACCGCGGCGCGGTACTCGGCCATGGTCGCGTGCTTGAACGAATCGGCACCCAGCAGCGTGAGCGGCGGCTTCGACTGCGGCGTGCGGTACGGCGCGAGCGAGATGCCGCAGTTGCCCGTGACCACCGTGGTGATGCCCTGCGACACCTTGGGCAGGCACAGCGGATCGCGCAGCACGATGGCGTCGTCATGCGTGTGCGCGTCGATGAAGCCAGGGGCGATCACCTTGCCGCGGCAGTCGACCACGTCGAGGTCTGCAATGTTCAGCCCTTCGGGCAGCCGCCCGCGAAGGCCTTCGCCGAGCGCGAGGATGCGGTCGCCCTGCAGCAGTACGTCGCCGGGCCACGACGGGCCGCCCGAGCCGTCGACCACGAGGCCGGCTTCGAGCAGCACGGCGGAGGTGTCGCTCATGGTTCGCGGTCTCCCTTTTCGTTGATGCCGCCGCCGTCCCAGCTTTGCAGCGGGTGCGTGCTGGCATCGATGCCGTGGCGCTGGAAGGCCTCGCGCGCGCGCTGCAGACGCTGCACGGCGGGCTCGCCGCGGCGCTGCGCGACGAGCACGGTGAGGATCTCGATGACCGTGAGGTGCGTGAGGTAGGCGTCGATGCCCACGTGCATCACGGCGTCGTCGGGCACCGACAGGCCGATCAGGAAGTCGGCCTTGGCCGCGAGCGCGGTGCCCGGCCGCGTGATCGCGACCACCTGGGCGCCCTGCCCGCGCGCGATGTCGACCGCGTCGAGCAGCGAGGGCATGCCGCCCACGTGCGAGATCGCGATGACCACGCCGCCCGGGCGCTGCGCCGCGCCGGCCACCTGCTGCAGGTGGTAGTCGGCCCAGGCGTTGGCCGAGAGGCCGAGGCGGAACAGCCGCGCCTGCAGGTCGCTGGCCATGAACCACGAGGTGGCGCCGGCGCCGTACAGGTCGACGTGCGGCGCCGCCGCGATGGCGCGCACGGCGCCGTCGAGCACCAGCATGTCGAGCTGGCCGCGCACGCCCGAGACGGAAGCGGCGGCGCTGCGTGCGATCTTGCCGACCACTTCGTCGGCGGCGTCTTCGATGTTGACGCGGCGGTGCAGCGGCGAACCACCGAGCGCGAGTTCCTGCGCGAGCGCGAGCTTGAACTCGCGCAGCCCGGCGAAGCCGAGGTCGCGGCAGGTGCGCATGATGGTGGGCACCGAACTGCGCGAGCGCTCGGCCAGCTGCTCGAAGCTTTCTTCGAGTGCGCGATCGGGGTCTTCGAGGATCAGGTCGAGAATCGCACGCCGCGTGGCCGGCGCGTCGCTGCGCGCCTCGGCGATTCTCTGGAGCAGGGAGGGCGTCATCGGTGCGCGATCAGAAATGCATGGCGACGGCGTCGCTCACGCGGTAGTCGTTCTCGACCACGGGCATCCAGTGCCACTTGTCGAAGGTCGTGCAGGGGTGCGAGATGCCCAGGCCGACACGGTCGCCGACCTTGGGGGCGTCGGCTTCCTCGCTCTCGTCCCAGCGCAGGTAGGCATGTTGGTCGTTCAGCGCGGTGATCTTCCAGCCGGCGGGCACGCCCTGTGGCTGCAAGGCGCCACGCGCCGCACGTGCGATCGGCACGGGCAGCGAGAGATCGAAGGAGATGTCGCGCTTGCCCACCGAGAGGATCGCCAGGCCCGGCTCGGGGCGCGACTGCACGTTGGCCCAGACTTCCATTGCCGGCGTCAGGCCTTCGCCGCATTCGCAGCCCAGGCGCTCGTCCACCACGCTCACCATGCGCTTGTAGAAGCCATGGTCGTGCGTGACATAGCAGCCCGAGCGCAGCAGGCCGCGCACCGGCGCGCCGAGCACAGGCTTCAGGCGCCCGGCCACGAGATCGAAAATGGCCGAGCCGCCGGCCGAGACCAGTACTTCGTCGGTCTCGAACAGCTTGTTCGTGTCGCAGTGGCGGGCCACGGCTTCGACGCGGTCCATCAGCGTGGTGGCGTAGGCCGTGTCGGGTTCACTCGCGCCCGTGGCGCCCTGCCCTTCGTAGGTCTCGATACCGACGAGCTTGGCCGCGTCGCTCGCGCGCACCCGCGTGGCGAGCGCAATGGCTTCCTCGTGCGTGCGGCAGCCCGTGCGTGCACCCTGCACGCCGATCTCCAGCATGACCTCGAAGGGCACGCTGGCGGGATGACGCTTCGCCCAGTCCTCGATGAGCGCCAGCTGCGCCAACGAGTCGACCAGGAACACGATGCGCAGGTCCGCATGGCCTGCCAGCAGCATCTGGATGCCCGCCAGGTCTTCATCGCTCACCACCTGGTTGGCGATCAGCGTGCGACGCGCGCCGGCAGCCACGCCCACTGCGAGCTGCGTCACGGTCGCAAAGGTCAGCCCCCATGCACCCGCATCCAGCTGGCGTTGGAAGAGCTGCGGCGACATGGTCGTCTTGCCATGCGGCGCCAGGTCGATGCCCCACTCGCGCACGCGCGACTGCATCCATGCGAGGTTGTGTTCGAGCGCCTCGCGCTTGAGCACAGCCAGCGGCAGCGGCAGGTCGCCCGCCAGCACATTCCAGCCGGCCGCGCCGACTTCGCTGCGCCGGCGCGGTGGCTGCGTGCGCGGGTAGCCCTTGAAGTTGCTGCCCAGCAGCGGGTCGTTGAAGTCGGTGGCTGCGGTGTCGTTCGCGGTCATGGTCATGCGTCGGCGGTGTGTGTGAGAAGTTCTTTGCGGATGCAGGCGCTGTAGTGTGCTGTGGAAACCTCATCCAGCGTGGGCACCGTCTGCGCGCAAGCCTCGATGGCATGCGGACAGCGCGTGCGGAACACGCAACCCGAGGGTGGTGAAATCGGGCTGGGGATGTCGCCCTTGAGCGCAATGCGCTCGGTGGCCAGCTCGGGATCGGGCTTGGGGCTCGCGGCCAGCAAGGCCCGGGTGTAGGGGTGCGAGGGATTGGCGAACAGCTCTTCGGTGGTCGCCACTTCCATCACCTTGCCCAGGTACAGCACCACCACGCGGTCGCACAGGTACTCGACCACGTCCAGGTCGTGCGAGATGAAGAGCATGGTCAGGCCCAGGCGCTCGCGCAGGTCCGCCAGCAGGTTGATGACCTGCGACTGGATCGACACGTCCAGCGCCGACAGCGGCTCGTCGGCCACGATGAACTCCGGCTCCACCGCCAGCGCACGCGCCACGCCGATGCGCTGACGCTGGCCGCCCGAGAACTCGTGCGGGAAGCGACTCGCATGCTCGGGGCGCAGGCCCACGGTCTCCAGCAGCTCGGCGATGCGCTTGTCGCGCGCCGCCGCGCCCTTGTGCAGCCCGTGCGTGGCAAGGGCTTCTCCGAGGATGGCGCTGATGCGCATCTTCGGGTTCAGACTGGCGTACGGGTCCTGGAAGATGATCTGCAGCTTGCTGCGCAACTTGCGCATGCGCTCGCCCGAGAGGGTGCCCAGGTCGTCGCCCCGGTAGAGCACCTGCCCGTCGGTGCGCTCGAGCAGGCGCAACACGGTGCGCCCGATGGTGCTCTTGCCCGAGCCCGATTCGCCGACCAGCCCCAGCGTCTCACCGGGCTGGATCGCGAAGGACACGTCGTCCACCGCGCGCACGGGGCGGTCGTTGCTGCCGAAGTATTTCTTGAGGCTGCGGACTTCGATGAGGGGAGAAGAAGAAACAGCGGTCATGCGACCCTCGCGAGTTGGGCATCGGGCTGCACGCGAACACAGCGCGCCTGGCGGTCCTGACGGATATCGATCAGCGGTGGCATGGCGCTGCGGCACTCCGGCAGCGCCTGATCGCAACGCGGCTCGAAGGCACAGCCCGGCGGCGGCGCCAGCGGGCTGGACACCTGGCCGCGAATGGCAAACAGCCGCTTCGGCTTCGGCTGCCCTGGCGCTCGCGCCTTGCCCGGCAGGCAGGCCAGCAGTCCTTGCGTGTACGGATGCTCAGGCTGCGCAAAGAGCGGGCGCACCGGCGCGCGCTCCACCACGCGCCCCGAATACATCACGACCACATCGTCCGCATGGTGCGCCACCACCCCCAGGTTGTGCGTGATGAACAGGATGCTCATGCCTGTCTCGGCCTGCAGCCGGCGCATGAGTTCCAGGATCTGCGCCTGGATGGTGACGTCCAGCGCGGTGGTCGGCTCGTCGGCGATCAGCAGCGTCGGGTCGCAGGCCATCGCCAGCGCGATCATCACGC
>NZ_QXMN01000077.1:0-11870 GCF_003581445.1 Acidovorax cavernicola
TCATGTCCATGGTGATCACTCCTCGAACCCCGCCGCTTAAATAAACAGCAGGGTAGGTTGAACACCTGGCTCACTTTTACTTCGGCACTACCTACAAAACTGGCTCAGTTTCCGGTCGGCGCCAACACTATTGGAGGGGCTATGGCTGGATTTTTCGCGGCACATCGCGACGCATTGAACCTAGCAAAGCAGGGCTCAACGCCGAATCAAGGTTTCAGACTCGGGCAACTTGGCGCGCTTCATGCGGTTCTTGCCCACGCCACCATTCACGATGACCCAGCCATCGTGTGTCTGCCTACTGGCTATGGAAAGACGTCGTTGATGATGGCCTTGCCGCTGCTCACAGGCGCGCAGCGTGTTCTCATCGTTGAGCCCTCCGACGCGCTGCGTAAACAAGTCACCTCTCATTTTCGCGAGCTCTCCACGCTTCGAAGAATCGGTGCTATCCCCGCGGAGCTTCCAAATCCAATGGTCGCCAGGCTCGAAGGGCGGCCTGAAGATGCTGCCGCGTGGGAGCAGTTTGCTGAACAGGATGTTGTAGTCTCGACGCCGTCAAGCGCCTCTCCCTCCTTGGCGCCAGGTGCGCGCGAAGATCTGTTCGACCTCATCGTTTTTGACGAGGCTCACCATGCCCCTGCAGATACGTGGGCCGCCTTCTTGGCGCATTTCAAGAGCGCTCGATTCCTCTTTCTCACGGCAACACCATTCAGGCGTGACGGCCGCGTTATTCCGGGAAAATTGGTCTATCGCTACCCAGTGACACGTGCGGTTGACGAAGGCGCTTTCCGTCCAGTGTCGTTCCGCGCCGCTCCGGTTGTTGACCCCCTCAACGACGCTGAGATTGATCGATCCATCGCTGTGACCGCCGTCGCTCAATTGGAAGCCGATGCGCAACAGGGGAAGGACCATCGATTGTTTGTTCGAGCGGCGAACATCAAAGCCGCGCGGGAGCTTGTACCAATCTATCGCGGCCTTGGGGTCGCGGTCGAAGCCATCGACAGCAAAGTTGGCAAGCGAAAGCAGGACGAATACGAGAAGAAGCTTCTGTCTGGAGAGCTGCAAGGAATTGTGTGCGTCGACATGTTTGGCGAGGGGTACGATTTTCCCAAGTTGAAGGTCGCCGCCTTGCACGCGCCTCACCGCTCCCTGGTGCCGACGATCCAGTTCATAGGACGCTTTGCTCGAAGCGACGACACAACCGGAGATGCAACGCTGATCGCACCTCTCGCGCGTATTGTTGACGCTCCAAATGCGCTGTTGAAAGAAGGCGTTGACCTTGCCCTCATGATTGACAACGCAGCTCAAGAAGAACTTGAAGGAAATGCGGAGGAGCAGGCAGTTCTTGAGCGATTCTCCGTGAGCAAGGTCGCAGAATCCGACTACGACGCGGTGTCTCCGCTCGTCCTTCAGCTCTATGCGCACGTTCGCGTCTTTCGTTGCTCAGAGGCCCCTGACTTCTCGAAGATTGGCGATACGGTGGGCAAGGCACTACGTGCCGTCAAGCAATGGGTAACGGAGGACGGAACGGTCAGTCTTGTGCTGACCGTCGATGAGAATCCGCCCAAGTGGGCGACTTCGGACGTGTTGATGAACATCCGGCACGACGCATTCTTGTTGATGTATTTCCCAGCCGGCGGGCTCTGCTACATCGGGTCAACAAGGCGAACCGAGAAAATTTATCAGGGCCTCATGAACGAAGTCTGTGAAAGCTCGCGACCCCTGAGCTACGAGGAAACCAGTCGAGCTCGAGCTGGCCTGGATGAGGTGCGCTTTTACAACGTCGGATTGAAGAACACCACTTTCAATTCTCAAGGCGAGACGTATCGGACCCTCACGGGGCCCGCCGCGGAACGTGCGGTCACGGCTGGAGATGGCAGAGCCTATTCGCAGGGGCACTTCTTCGGCAGCGGCATAGCCGGCAACGAAAAGGAGACCATCGGCGCAAGTAGCAGTTCGCGCATATGGAGCAATCAGAATCTCTCGGTGTCCGAGTTTATGGATTGGGTCGAGCGGATGAATGCTCGGCTTGTTGGGAACGCCCCATTCGCCCAAACGCAACTGGACATCGTGCGCGCTGCAACGCAACTGCGAGAAATTCCTCAAGTGGTCATCGCGGGGAGCTGGTCCAAAGCCGGGTTCAAGACGAATCCGCGCATACGGTACTGGCGGGCCGGGGGCGATGCTTCCTACAAGAGACTCACCGACTGCGAGCTGGCTGAATTCGTCCCTTTGCCGGCGGAAGGAAGAATGGACTTCAAGGTCATCCATGAAGAAGACTCCATTCTCATGCGATTCTCGATCCAGAACGGACCAATGGTCTCTCTCCTGGACGAGGTGATAGCCATCCAGGTCGAGTCAGCAATCGACGATTGGATGCCGCTCGACGAATGGCTGCGAGAGCATCCGCCGGTTTTTTATGCGGCCGACAAGTCCTCTTTTGAGGGAATGAATCTTATGGCTGCACCGCAAATTCAAGCGGCGGCATTGACGCCTGGAGATGCAGAGTTTATTGACTGGAACGGGTGCTCCATCGGAGTCGAGTTTGTACCCAACGATGGAACGGCTGACGCGGCGCGGAAGCGTGCAGCGCTCGCTGGCCAAACCACGGTTCAAGAGCATCTGGAGCAGCACTTGCGGGCTGTACCGGGTCTGGTGGCTCTGTTCTACGATCATCGCTCTGGAGAGGCGGCGGACTACATTGCCGTGACCGTCTCAGCTGAGGGAGATGTTGATATCGCTCTCTATCACTGCAAAGGAGCCGGCGGCGCTCCGACCGGAGGGCGAGTCGGTGATGTATACGAAGTCGCCGGTCAACTGGTCAAATCGGTTTACTACTGTGATGTAGCCACGCTGTTGGCTCATATGCGGGACCGTATGCATCAGCGACACCGGTCTCCCTCTAGCTTCGTTGTCGGAAATCTCCCGGAACTTGCTCAACTGCTGCAAGATACGGTGGCCACAAAACGAAGCTTTACCGTTGTTGGAGTGCAACCGGGCATAAGTCGCGAGGCGGTCGACGCCCATTTGGCTGACCTGATGATGTTCGGGGTTGATTACGCGAAGCGAGGTGGCGTAGCCAGGGCTTATTGGCTTGTCAGTGAGTGACATCAAGGCGTCTTCAACCTCGGCTCTCGGTCGGGGCCTCCGGTTCTCGGGTGGCCCGATCGGTGCGCGCAACTTGCTCATCACATGTCGCGTCGCGCGTCCTCCCCAAGTCGGGCGACGTGCGAAATCTGATCGTCTAATTGTGACTGCGTCGGCGAAAACGGCACTTCACGCGGCTCGGCTCTCCCATCGTCGATGAGTTACGTCTGGAACCTTCGCCTTCCGTCTACGCCATCGAAGTGTTTTGAACTCTATTTCTTCATGCCCGGTAAAGTACCGAGCAGTTTTTTGAACTCTATTTGTTTGTTTTGAACTCTATTAGCTTCGACCACACCCGCTTCGACGCGGCCATCGTCGATCTCGACGGCACCATGGTCGACACGCTCGGCGACTTCGCCGAAGCGCTCAACCGCATGTTGAGCGATCTTTCCCTGCCTCCGGTCTCGCCCGCCGCCATCGAGCGGATGGTGGGCAAGGGGTCGGAGCACCTGATCCTCTCGGCGCTCTCGCACGTGATGGCGCCGGAGGCAGCGGGCGAGGCTCCCGCGCGGGCCCAGGCCCTGTTCGATCGTGCGTGGGAGCGCTACCAGCATCACTACCTGGAGATCAACGGCCGCTATTCGGCGGTGTATCCCGGCGTGCTCGAAGGGCTGAAGGCGCTGCGCGCACGCGGACTGCGGCTGGCCTGCCTCACCAACAAGCCGACGTCCTTCGCCAAGCCGCTGCTGGCCGCGAAGGGACTCGACGGCTTCTTCGAGCAGGTGTTCGGCGGCGATGCCTTCGAGCGCAAGAAGCCCGACCCGCTGCCGCTGCGCAAGACCTGCGAGGCGCTGGGCACGGTGCCGTCGCGCACGCTGATGGTCGGCGACTCCAGCAACGATGCGCGAGCCGCGCGCGCGGCCGGCTGCCCCGTGGTGCTCGTGACCTACGGCTACAACCACGGCGAGCCGGTGCGCGGCGTGGATGCCGACGGCTTCGTCGACGCGCTGACGGAACTGGCGGCAGCGCCCGCCTGAGTGAATGAGGGCTGGGCCGGGCTACGGCTTGGCGCCGAGCAGCGCGTCCTTCAGCTTCCAGTCGGCCGGGTTCGGGCCGAGCCAGATGCGCATCAGCGCGTTGAAGAACGCCACTTCCTTCACCGGATCGGGCTGCGGCACGCCGCGCACCGTGATCAGCGTGCCCGTGCCGGGCACCCAGTCGATGGTGAAGGTGTCGCCGGCCTTGAGCTGCTTCTGGTCCGCGAACATCTGGCCCATGCGCAGCAGGCCGGGGATCAGGTTGACCATCTCGCTCTTGGGCGAGTTGTCTTCCACGCCCTTGACGAAGAGTTTGCCCAGCTCGTTGGCATCGATGTCGCGCAGCATCGTGATCGCCACGCGCTTGGGACCCGGCACGGCCAGCGCCTCCTCGGTGGTCGAGGCCTTCTTGCCCAGGTACAGGCCGGCCGTGTAGACCTTGATGATGGTCTTGTAGCGGATGCCCGCGCCGTTCAGCACCAGCGGGGCGCCGCGCAGGTCCATCTGGTCTTCGAGCTTGACGCCGGCCACCTCGACCTGCGCCGCCGAAGCGCCGGTACAGAGCGCGGCGGAAAGAAAAACGAATGCCGCGAGGCGGGAGAACACGGCCGGGACGGAGGGTGCGAGCAAGTGAGTCTCCTTGAATTTGCGAACGGTCGTGCGAATGTATCTTTTCGTTTTATTCAGCAGGCTCCGGGGGAACCCTGAAGCCCGCGGTTGCACGCGCCGGTGTTTTCGTGGGCTAAACTCCGCAGCTCATATGTTCGTTCATCACATCATTCAAACAGGTGAAGGCAGCCGGGGAGCCTGGCCCTGGCGTAGCCATACTTCGCTGACTGTTTGATTGCACGGCGCACGCCGTGCGCCCGCGGCGCCGGATCGATCCCCTCGACTCCGGGCCACCAGTGAATGACCTTGCCTCCGGCCCAAGGAGCGTCGGCAGGCAACTGGAGAACGATCCGTGATCACCGAACTTGAATTCAAGAGCCTCAGCGCCCAGGGCTACAACCGCATCCCGCTGATGGCCGAGGCCTTTGCCGACCTCGAAACACCTCTTTCCCTGTATCTCAAGCTCGCCCATTCGCAGGGCGGCGGCAAGCACAGCTTCCTGCTCGAATCGGTCGTCGGTGGCGAGCGCTTCGGCCGCTATAGCTTCATCGGCCTGCCGGCGCGCACGCTGCTGCGTGCCAGCGGCTTCGGCGACGAGGCCGTCACCGAAGTGGTGACAGACGGGCAGGTCGTCGAGACCGCCAAGGGCAACCCGCTGGACTTCGTGGCCGACTACCAGAAGCGCTTCAAGGTCGCGCTGCGGCCCGGCCTGCCGCGCTTCTGCGGTGGCCTGGCTGGCTACTTCGGCTACGACACCGTGCGCCACATCGAGCGCAAGCTCGAGAAGAGCTGCCCGCCCGACGCGCTGGGCTGCCCCGACATCCTGCTGCTGCAGTGCGAAGAACTCGCCGTCATCGACAACCTCTCGGGCAAGCTCTACCTGATCGTCTATGCCGACCCGAAGCAGCCCGAGGCCTACGCCGTGGGCAAGCGCCGTCTGCGCGAGCTGAAGGAAAAGCTCAAGTATTCGGTGAGCGCCCCCGTCGTGAAGCCCACGCAGGCGCATCCGCCCGAGCGCAGCTTTGCCAAGGCCGATTACCTCGCGGCCGTGGAGCGCGCGAAAGAGATGATCGCCGCCGGCGACTTCATGCAGGTGCAGGTGGGCCAGCGCATCAGCAAGCGCTACACCGAGTCGCCGCTGTCGCTGTACCGCGCGCTGCGCTCGCTGAACCCGTCGCCCTACATGTACTACTACAACCTGGGCGACTTCCATGTGGTGGGCGCCTCGCCCGAGATCCTGGTGCGCCAGGAGAACACGGGCGAGGGCGAGCAGAAGATCACCATCCGTCCGCTGGCCGGCACGCGCCCGCGCGGCGCGTCGATCGAACTCGACAAGGCGGCCGAGGTGGAGCTCATCAACGACCCGAAGGAGCGCGCCGAGCACGTGATGCTGATCGACCTGGCGCGCAACGACATCGGCCGCATCGCCAAGACCGGCACCGTGAAGGTGACCGAGGCCTTCGCGGTCGAGCGCTACAGCCACGTGATGCACATCGTGAGCAACGTCGAAGGCACGCTGAAGGACGGCATGACCGCCATCGACGTGCTCAAGGCCACGTTCCCGGCCGGCACGCTGACCGGTGCGCCGAAGGTGCATGCGATGGAGCTCATCGACCAGCTGGAGCCCACCAAGCGCGGCCTGTACGGTGGTGCCTGCGGCTACATCAGCTACGCGGGCGACATGGACGTGGCCATCGCCATCCGCACTGGCATCGTGAAGGACCAGATGCTGCATGTGCAGGCCGCGGCCGGCGTGGTCGCCGATTCGGTGCCCGAGCTGGAGTGGAAGGAAACAGAGGCCAAGGCGCGCGCCCTCTTGCGTGCCGCGGAGCTGGTGGAGGAGGGCCTGGAATGAGCAACGCACCTGACATCCAGAACGACTTCTCGCACGAGATCATCGGCGTCGCCGTCGAGGTGCAGCGCGTGCTCGGCACCGGGCTGCAGGAAAGCGCGTACGCCGCGGCGCTCGAGGTCGAACTCGCGGAGCGCGAGATCGGCTTTCGCCGCGACGTGCCGCTCTCGGCCACCTACAAGGGCCGCTCGCTCGGCGAGGTGTATTGCGCGGGCTTCGTGATCGAACAATCGGTCATCGTCGAGCTGCGTGCCGTCGATGTGCTGACCGACCTGCATCGCGCGCAAGTGCTCGCCGCGCTGCGCCTCTCGCGCCTCAAGCTGGGCCTCCTGATCAACTTCAACGTGTTCCCCGTCGTCAAGGGCGTGCACCGGATTGTGAGCAAGCCATGAAACTGCTGATGATCGACAACTACGATTCGTTCACCTACAACATCGTCCAGTACTTCGGCGAGCTGGGTGCGGACGTGCAGGTGCATCGCAACGACGAGATCACCGTGGCGCAGATCGGCGAGCTGATCGCCTCGGGCGTCACGCGCCTGGTGGTGTCCCCCGGCCCGTGCTCGCCGGCCGAGGCCGGTGTGTCGGTGGCGGCCATCGAGGCCTTCGCGGGCAAGCTGCCCATCCTGGGCGTGTGCCTGGGCCACCAGGCGATCGGCGCGGCTTTCGGCGGCAGGATCGTGCGCGCGCAGCAGCTCATGCATGGCAAGACCAGCGAGATCACGACGACGCAAGAGGGCGTGTTCGCGGGCCTGCCCGAGAAGTTCATCGTCAACCGCTACCACTCGCTCTCGATCGAGCGCGAGAGCTGCCCGAAGGCGCTGGCTGTCACCGCATGGACCGACGATGGCGAGATCATGGGGGTGCGGCACACCGGCTTCGCGCACGATGTGCGCATCGAAGGCGTGCAGTTCCATCCCGAATCCATCCTGACAGAGCACGGTCACGCGATGCTCAAGAACTTCCTGGACTGACCCCACCATGACCGACCGCTCTTCCCTCGTCGACCTGCGCAGCGACACCGTCACACAGCCCACGCCCGCGATGCGCGAAGCCATGGCGGCGGCGCCGCTGGGCGACGACGTTTTCGGCGCCGACCCCAGCGTCAACGCGCTGCAGGAGAAGATCGCCGCGCTGCTGGGTTTCGAGGCGGCGCTGTTCGTGCCCACCGGCACGCAGAGCAACCTGTGTGCGATCCTGTCGCATTGCGGCCGCGGCGATGAGTACATCGTCGGCCAGCAGGCGCACAGCTACCGCTGGGAAGGCGGCGGCGCCGCGGTGTTCGGCAGCGTGCAGCCGCAGCCGCTCGACCATGCACCCGACGGCACGCTGCCGCTCGCACAGATCGAGGCGGCCATCAAGCCCGACGATGCGCACTTCGCACGCACGCGGCTGCTGGCGCTGGAGAACACGCTGGGCGGCAAGCTGCTGCCCTTCGACTACGTGCAGGCGGCGACCGACCTAGCGAAAAGCAAGGGACTGCAGCGACACCTCGATGGCGCGCGGCTCTTCAATGCCGCCACCGCGCAGGCGGCGCTGAACCAGCGCAGCGACATCCGCGCCGAAGCTCGCCGCATCGCGCAGTGCTTCGACAGCGTGTCGGTGTGCTTCAGCAAGGGGCTGGGCGCACCGATCGGTTCGGCGCTGGTCGGATCGCGCGAGTTCATCGCGCGCGCGCACCGCATCCGCAAGATGGCGGGCGGCGGCATGCGCCAGGCGGGCTTGCTGGCCGCCGCGGCGTCGCACGCGCTCGACCACCACATCGATCGCCTGGCCGATGACCATGCGCTGGCCCAGCGACTTGCACAGGGACTCGAAGGCGTCGAGGGACTGAAGGTCGAGGCGCCGCACACCAACATCGTGTTCGTCGATCTCACAGGGGCGGCGCAGGCACGATCGTCGGAGCTGCTCGCCAGCCTCAACCAGCAGGGCATCCTGGCCACCGGGCTGTATCGCCTGCGCTTCGTGACGCACCTGGATGTCGATGCCGCGGGCGTCGATCGCGCGGTCGCCGCGATCCGCGCCTTCTTCAAGTCCTGAGGCCTCTGGCCTGCCTACACGCACACACCGAGGAGACTCTTCATGATCACCCCCCAGGAAGCGCTGCAGCGCACCATCGAACACCGCGAAGTCTTCCACGACGAGATGCTGCACATCGTGCGGCTCATCATGAGCGGCGAGTGTTCGCCCGTGATGATGGCCGCACTGATCACCGGCCTGCGCGTCAAGAAGGAAACCATCGGTGAGATCACGGCCGCCGCGCAGGTGATGCGCGAGGTGTCGACGAAGGTGCCTGTGGCCGACAGCACGAACCTCGTCGACATCGTCGGCACCGGTGGCGATGGCTCGCACACCTTCAACATCTCGACCTGCTCGATGTTCGTCGCGGCAGCGGCGGGTGCCAAGGTCAGCAAGCATGGCGGACGCAGCGTGTCGAGCAAGTCGGGCAGTGCCGATGTGCTGGAGTCGCTGGGCGTCAACATCAACCTCAAGCCGGAGCAGATTGCGCAGTGCATTGCGCAGGTCGGCATCGGCTTCATGTTCGCGCCGAACCACCACCCCGCGATGAAGAACGTTGCGCCGGTGCGCAAGGAACTCGGCATCAAGACCATCTTCAACATCCTTGGCCCGCTGACCAACCCGGCCGGCGCACCGAACATCCTGATGGGCGTGTTCCACCCCGACCTCGTGGGCATCCAGGTGCGTGCGCTGCAGCGTCTCGGCGCGGAGCATGCGGTGGTGGTCTACGGCCGCGACGGCATGGACGAGATCTCGCTGGGCGCGGCCACCATGATCGGCGAGCTCAAGGATGGCGAAATCCGCGAGTACGAACTGCATCCCGAGGACTTCGGCTTCCAGATGTCGAGCAACCGTTCGCTGCGCGTCGAAACGCCCGAACAGTCGAAGGCCATGCTGATCGGCGTGCTGGACAACCAGGCGGGCCCGGCACTGGACATCGTGCTTCTCAATGCCGGCGCGGCGCTGTACGCGGCGAACGTGGTCGATTCGATACCGGCCGGTGTGGAGCGCTCGCGCCACGCCATCGCGTCCGGTGCGGCCAAGGCCAAGCTCGCCGAGCTGGTCAAGGCCTCCGCCTCCTTCTGAACCGGCCGTTGCGCCACCGAAAGCAGAGCAAGCCATGTCAGACATTCTCGACAAGATCGTCGCCGTCAAACGCCAGGAAGTCGCTGCCGCGCTGAAGCGCGCCCCACTCGAGGCCGTGCGCTTCGACGCCGAAAGCCGCGTGCTCACGCGCGATTTCGAGGCCGCATTGCGCGCCAAGATCGCGGCCGGCCACGCGGCGGTGATCGCCGAGGTCAAGAAGGCCAGCCCGAGCAAGGGCGTGCTGCGCGAAGACTTCATCCCGGCCGACATCGCGCAAAGCTATGCCGAGGGTGACGGCGTGGTCAGCGCGGCCTGCCTCTCGGTGCTCACCGATAAGCAGTTCTTCCAGGGCGGTGTCGACTATCTGAAGCAGGCGCGCGCCTCGTGCGACCTGCCCGTGCTGCGCAAGGATTTCATCGTCGATGCCTACCAGGTGTACGAGTCGCGTGCGATGGGCGCCGACGCGATCCTGCTGATCGCGGCCTGCCTCGACGATGCGCAGATGAAGGACTATGAAGCCATCGCGCGCGGGCTGGGCATGGCCGTGCTGGTCGAAGTGCACGACGCGGCCGAGCTGGAGCGCGCGCTGAAGCTCAAGACGGCACTCATCGGCGTCAACAACCGCAACCTGCGCAACTTCGAGGTGTCGATCCAGGCCACCATCGACTTGCTGCCCAGGCTACCGGCGGATCGCCTGCCGGTGACCGAGTCGGGCATTGCCGCGCGCGAGGACGTCGCCATGTTGCGTGGAGCAGGTGTCAACGCCTTCCTGGTCGGCGAGGCCTTCATGCGCGCCAAGGAGCCTGGCGAAGCCCTGGCGGCGTTGTTCAAATGACGCGGCCGGACCAGCTGTCGAGCAGCGATCCTGCCGACTGGCCGGTGGCGCCGGGCTGGCAGCCGCTGGTCGACGATTTCTTTGCCGGTGCGGTCGGCCAGAAGCTGCAGGGCTTCCTGCGCGAGCGTCTCGACGCCGGGGTGGTGATCTTTCCGCCCCAGCCGCTGCGAGCGCTCGAACTCACGCCGCCGGAAGACGTGCGGGTGGTGATCCTGGGGCAGGACCCGTACCACGGGCGGGGGCAGGCCGAGGGGCTGGCCTTCTCGGTGGCCCCCGGCGTGGCGCTGCCGCCGTCGCTGCGCAACATCTTCAAGGAGCTCCAGCGCGACCTGGGCACGGCGCCGCCGGTGTTTCCGAATCCGGGCGGCAGCCTCGTGAAATGGGCGACGCACGGCGTGCTGCTGCTCAACACCTGCCTCACGGTCGAAGAAGCCCAGCCGGCCAGCCACTCAGGCCGTGGCTGGGAGGTGCTGACCGATGCCGTGATTCGCCATGTGGCGCAGGGCGAGCGACCTGTTGTTTTTATGCTATGGGGCTCGCACGCGCAAAGTAAGCGGGCGTTGATCGACGTTAAGCGCCATAAGGTGCTGATGTCGAATCATCCATCGCCGCTTTCGGCGCTTCGACCGCCCGTGCCGTTCATCGGCTGCGGTCATTTCGGCGAAGCCCGTGCATGGCGTGAGGCGCAGCAGTCGGGGGGCTCCGAACTTCGCTCATAATCAGGGGCTTCACACCTCGAAGAGGGTTCCACGCTTCATCTTTTGCTGGGAATTCTGTGTAGTCACAAAATCGTGCTATATTTCGAGGTTCGCCGGAGAGGTGGCCGAGTGGTTAATGGCAGCAGACTGTAAATCTGCCCTCTTACGAGTACGCTGGTTCGAATCCAGCCCTCTCCACCAGCGATGAATTTGGTTTCTAAGAGCGATTGGATCTAGCGCTTTGGGTGCCTTGAGTGCTCCTGATGCGGGAGTAGTTCAATGGTAGAACCCCAGCCTTCCAAGCTGATGACGCGGGTTCGATTCCCGTCTCCCGCTCCAGAGACCCGGTTCGGCGCCGGAAGCGATTTGGTTAGAACAAAAGCCCTTTTGGCTCAGTGGTAGAGCACTCCCTTGGTAAGGGAGAGGTCGCGGGTCCGATTCCCGCAAAGGGCACCAGTTTTCTGGGGTTGCAACGACAGGCTTGCGACCCATCTGCATGCGTTGAAATCGTTTTTTTCGGAGTCGAAAAATGGCAAAAGGTAAATTCACCCGCACCAAGCCGCACGTGAACGTGGGCACGATCGGTCACGTTGACCACGGCAAGACCACGCTGACGGCGGCGATCGCCACCGTGCTGTCGTCCAAGTTCGG
>NZ_QXMN01000179.1:0-1810 GCF_003581445.1 Acidovorax cavernicola
GCCAATATCGAGGCGCTGGCTGAACAGGGCTTCGATATCTGCCTGATCGATACCGCGCCCGGACTGGGCGTGGCCCTGGTCGCGGCGCTGTACGCCGCCGACTGCGTGCTGTCGCCGATCGAACTCGAGGCCTACAGCATCCAGGGCATCAGGATGATGCTCACGACCATCATGAACGTGCGCAAGGAAAACCGCGGCCTGCAGTTCCTGGGCATGGTGCCGTCCAAGGTCGACGCGCGCAATCCGCGCCATGTGCGCCACCTGGCCGAGCTCAAGGCGGCCTACCCCCAATTGATTGTTCCGGTCAGCATCGGCCTGCGCAGCAGCATCGCGGATGCGCTGGCCTCTGGTGTTCCGGTCTGGAAGATTCGCAAGACCGCGGCCCGAAAAGCCACGCAGGAAATGCGTGGCCTGGCCGCCTATGTCTTTGACAAAATGGAGATTGCGCAATGACAGTTGCAGCGAAGAAGCAAAATTTTTCCTTTGTTCCTGCGGACAAGAAACCGGCCAGCCCCGTGATGGGCGGCCTGGGCCTGGAGGAGATGGGCGACCTGTCGGCGCTGCTCGCGGGCCCCGAAGCCAGCGTCCAGGGCGGCGGCCCGCTGGCCCTGGAAATGGCGCTGATCGATGAAGATCCGCACCAGCCGCGCACCAAGGACAACCCGGGCTTTTCCGAACACAGCCTCGAAGAACTCGCGGCATCGATTCTGCTGCGCGGCGTCAAGACGCCGATCTCGGTGCGCGAGAACCCCGAGGCCGAAGGCCGCTACATCATCAACCACGGCGCACGGCGCTTCCGTGGCTCGCAGCGCGCGGGCCTGGCGACGATTCCCGGCTTCATCGACAACGATTACAACGAAGCCGACCAGGTCGTGGAGAACCTGCAGCGCAATGAACTGACGGCGCGCGAAGTCGCCGACTTCATCGGCCGCGAACTCGCCAAGGGCATGAAGAAAGGCGACATCGCCCGGGCCATCAGCAAGTCGCCGGCGTTCATTTCGCAGCACGTGACGCTGCTCGATCTGCCCGAGCCGCTGGCCCAGGTCTTCAATACCGGTCGCGTGCGCGATGTGACGGTGGTCAATGAACTGATGACCGCGTACAAGAAGACGCCGCAGGACGTGACGGCCTGGCTCGGCGACGCCAACCAGGAAATCACCCGCGGCTCGGTCAAGCTGCTGCGCGAATTCCTCGACGTGAAGAACCAGCCGCAGCCGGCCCCGGGCGCTGCGCCGGCGAGCCCGGCTGCTGCCGCGAAGACCGCGGCCCCCGTTGCTGCGACTCCGGCCAAGCCGGGCAAGGCGGCGGCCGCCGATGCGCTGCGCAATGCCGTGGTCCATGTGCTGCACAACAATCGCCCGGCGCGCCTGATGCTCGAGCGCCGCCCGGCCAAGCAAGGCGTGGCCTGGTTGAAGTACAACGACGACGGCCAGGAAATCGAGGCCGGCCTCAAGAGCGTGACCCTGGTGGCCCTGCTCGAAGGCCAGGCCTGAGACCACTGCATGGCGCGCCGGGGTGGGCGCGCAGCAGTCATGGGTGATGGAACTTTGCGGGACGCGGTGTTACTGACACCATGTACTGATTGGTCAAGGAATCACCTATGGTTGCGCCGTATGAAGCTCTTCTGTCTGCGCTGGCGGAAGAAGTCGGCCTCGAGGCGTCGGCGCTGATTTCTTCGGAAGAAATCGTCATCGATGACCTGCCCATCGCCTTGTGCCTCGAAGGCGCGGGCGAGCAGGCCGAACTGTGCCTGCGCTGCGCGCTCGGCATTCCGGCCAAGGCGCGCTGGACGCTGGTCATCCGTAACCTG
>NZ_QXMN01000078.1:0-9835 GCF_003581445.1 Acidovorax cavernicola
CGCTGTGCATGCGCGAAGGCCGTGCCCCCACCCCGACCCTCCCCCGGAAGGGGAGGGAGAAATACACCAACGTCTTCAAGCCGCGAGCCGCTGTGCCGCCCGCCCCGCAGGCCGCACCAACCCGAGGTGATCGCGCAACGTGCGCCCCTCGTACGCGGTGCGAAAGATCCCGCGCTTTTGCAGGATCGGCACCACGCCCTCCACGAAGTCCTGCAGCCCATGCGGCAAGGCATCGGGCATCAGGTTGAACCCATCGGCCGCGCCGCCCTTGAACCAGTGTTCGATGTCGTCGGCGATCTGCTCGGGCGTGCCCACGATCACGCGGTGCCCGCCGCCGCCCGCGAGTTCGCGGATCAGCTGGCGCACCGTGTAGCCGTGCGTGCGGCCGGCCGCGACCACGGCGTTGAAGAAGGTGTGGTTGCCGTTTCCGTTGCCGGGCAGCGGCAGGTCGTCGGGCAGGCGTTCGTCCAGTTTCAGCCGGTCGGGCGTGATGCCCAGCGTGCCGGCCAGGCGCGTGAGGCTGTAGTCCCACGGAATCAGGTCGACCAACTCATCGCGTCGGCGACGCGCCTCGGCTTCGGTGCTGCCGACGATCGTGGTGAGGCCGGCCAGCACCTTCACCGCATCGGGGCCGCGGCCCAGTTCGGCGGCGCGGGTCTTGAGGGCGCGTGCGTAGGCCTGCGATTCCTCGAAGGACTGCGAGGCCGAGAACACGGCCTCGGCATGGCGCGATGCCAGCTCGCGCCCGTCGGCCGAGGCGCCGGCCTGCACCAGCACCGGATGGCCCTGCGGCGGGCGCGGCAGGTTCAGCGGGCCTTGCACGGCGAAATGCTCGCCGCGGTGTGCGAGGGCGTGCACCTTAGCGGGGTCGATGAAGCGGCCCGCGGCCTTGTCGCCGACGAAGGCGTCGTCTTCCCAGCTGTCCCACAGCGCCTTGACGAGGTCGGCGAACTCCGAGGCGCGGGCGTAGCGCCTGGCATGGTCTGGCGTGGTGTCCAGGCCGAAGTTGCGCGCGGAGGGCAGGTCGGCCGTGGTCACCATGTTCCAGCCGGCGCGCCCGGCGCTCACGTGGTCGAGCGTGGCGAAGCGGCGCGCGAGGTTGTAGGGCTCGTTGTAGCTGGTGGAGGCCGTGGCGATCAGGCCGATGTGCGTGGTCGCGGCGGCCACGCAGGCCAGCAGGATGGTGGGCTCCAGCGCGGTGATCGGGCGGAAATGGATCTGGTCGACGATGGCCGCGTTGTCGGCCAGGAACACGGCATCGAGCTTGGCGGCTTCGGCGATCTGCGCGGTGCGGATGTAGTGCTGGATGTCGGCGAACGCCCACGGGTCGCTCTCCGGCAGGCGCCAGGCTGAAGGCACGAAGCCCGAATGCAGGATGTTGACGTTGAGGTGCAGCTGCCTGCGCGGCGTGGCGTTGTTCGTGCTCATGGGCTGAAATAGTCCGGCAGCCGGTAGCCCGCCCACACAGGGTTGGCCCTGAAGAACTTCTGGAACTCGGGCGACTGGTAAGCGGTGGCGATGTCCTTCGCGAACTTCGCGCTTTCGTTTCTGCGTTTCACGGCCACCACGTTCACGTAGGGCAGCGTCATGTCTTCGAGCTTGAGCGCCTCGGTCAGCTTGAGGCCGGAGGCCACGGCGAAGTTGCCCTGCACGGCCGCGAGGTCGGCATCGGCCAGCGAGCGCGGCGCCTGCGCGGCGTCCAGCGGAACGATCTTCAGGCGCTTGGTGTTGCTGGCGATGTCGCGCTCCGACACGCTCAGCGGGCTCACGCCCGGCTTCAGCGTGACCCAGCCGATGGCCGCAAGGATGTTGAGCGCGCGCGCCGCGTTCACCGGATCGGCGGGCAGCGTGACGGTGGCCCCCTCGGGCACGGCATCAAGCGTCTTGTGGCGCCGCGAGTACAGGCCCATCGGCGGCGTCGGCACATGCACCACGGGCACGAGGTCGAAGCCCTGCTGCTTGTTGGTGGCGTTCAGGTACAGCGAGTGCTGGAAGATGTTGGCGTCGATCTGGCCGCGCTCGACCGCGTCGTTGGGCTGCACGCCCTGACTGAACTCGACGTATTTGACGCTGTAGCCCAGCTTCTTCAGTTGGGGCTCGATGCCGTGGGTGAAGGCGTCGCGGTAGGGGCCCGGCATGAAGCCGACGCGCAGGTCGTCCGCGTGGGCGGACACATGGAGCAGCAGGCTCAGTGCAACCCCGCCGGACAGCGGGGCAAGGCGGCGCAGCCACGAGGGCGCGCGCGAAGGGGAAGGCATGGCGACAACTCCGGGGACGGCAAGAGGAACCGGGCACTCTAGGACGCACGCCGCGCGGCACGAACGAAGATTTGCGCGCTTGCATATCCGTACGCCGGATAACCCGCCGTGGCTTTTGTAGGATGCGGCGCATGACCCTGCACATCGGAATCGTCGGCTGCTCCGCCGAAGGCGCGGCCCTTTGCTACAAGACCATCTGCATCGAAGGTGCCGCGCTGCTCGGCCCGCATGCGCACCCCGAGGTGTCGATGCACACGCCCTCGCTGGCGGAGTACACGCGCTGCCTGGACGCGGGCGACCTGGCAGGCGTGGGTGAGCTGATGCTCGGCTCCGCGCACAAGCTCGCTGCAGCGGGCGCAGACTTTCTGATCTGTCCCGACAACACGATCCACCAGGCCTTCGGCCATGTGGCGCCGCGTTCGCCACGGCCCTGGCTGCACATCGCCGAGGTGGTGGCCGACGAGGCCGTGCGCCGGGGTTTTCGTCGCATCGGCATCACGGGGACGCGCTGGCTGACCGACAGCGAGGTGTACCCAGAGAAGCTCTCGGCGCGCGGCCTTGAATACGTTCGCCCCACCATCGACGAGCGCGCGGAGATCGGCCGGATCATCATGGACGATCTGGTCTGTGGCATCTTCAGGCCCGAGGCCGTGGCCACGTTCCAGCGCGTGATGCAGCGCCTGAAGGACGAGGAGGGCTGCGATGCGGTCGTGCTCGGCTGCACCGAGATCCCGCTGATCATGAGCGACGCGAATTCGCCGCTGCCGACGCTCGATTCGACGCGGCTGTTGGCGCGCGCGGCCTTGCGCCGCGCCACGCAGAAGGAAAACTAGGCGAGGAAGTCCTCGATCAGCTGCGCCACGCGCTGCGGCTGGTCGTGGTGCAGCATGTGACCCGCGTCGTCGAGCCGTTCGATGCGCACGGAGGGCACGGACGTCAGGCGCTCGTGGAATTCATCGAGCGTGTAGCGGGCCTTCCACCAGCCGTGCAGGCTGTCGTCCGAGGCCTCGACCATCAGCGTGGGCGCGGTGATGCGCGCGTAGAGCGCGAGCGTTTCGTCGACGCGGAAGATGTTGGCGTTGACGATCTTGTGCGCGGCCTCGCCGAGGATCTGCCAACGCAGGCTGCCGTCGGGTTGGGCTTGTTGCGCCGACCAGTGGCTGGCCAGCCAGTCGGCCTTGTCTTGCGTGAGGCGCGGGTTGGTCTTCATGAGGCGGCGCGCCACGCCGTCCACCACCGAATAGCCTGCAAGGGCCTTCTCCCCGCGGTGCAGGCCCTTGAGTTCCTCGATCCACTGGCCGTAGCGCGCGGGCGCCTCGTCGGGCTGGCGCGCGGGCATGCCGAAACCTTCGAGGTTCACGAGACGGCGGATGCGCGCGGGCCGCACGCCCGCGTAGTGCATCGCGACATTGCCGCCCATGCTGTGGCCTACGAGGTCGACCGGGCGGGGACTTTCTCCGTCCTGGCCTTCGCCGGCATAGTGGTCGAGCAGCCATTCGAGGTCGGCCAGGTAGTCGGGCAGCCAGTAGTTGTCGGCGCCGCCGCCGTCGGTGAGGCCGAAGCCGCGCCAGTCGGGGGCGATGATGAAGCGGTCGTCTTTCAGCGCATCGACCACGAACTGCCAGGAGGCCGCCACGTCCATCCAGCCATGCACCAGCACCAGCGGCGGCCGTTCGCCCGACGGCTGGCCCCAGAGGCGGACGTGGTAGTTCAGGTTGCGCACGGGCACGAATTCGCTGCGCGAGGGGCGGAGGGCTTGGTACATATGGCGGTCGATGATACGGAGAGCCCGCGCTGCGCGCAGTCCGCCACAGGACAGGAAGGAGACGGCTCAGGTCAGTTTCTCGGGGGCGCTTCGGCGCCTGCCGCGCGGGCGCGCTAGCATTCCGCGCATGAAAAAGATTCCACTCGGTCAGAGCGACCTCCACGTCACCCCGATCTGCCTCGGCACCATGACTTTCGGCGAGCAGGTCGATGAGCCCACCGCCCACGCCGTCCTGAGCCGTTCACTCGAGCGCGGCGTCGACTTCATCGACACGGCCGAGATGTACGCGGTGCCCGCGCGCAAGGAAACCTGCGGCGCGACCGAAACCATCATCGGCAACTGGTTTGCCGCCAATCCCGGCGCACGCCAGAAGATCACGCTGGCGACCAAGGTGGCCGGCCCCTCGCGCGGCATGCCCTGGGTGCGTGAAGGCTCGGGCATGACGGCGGCCGACATCGAGGCCTCGTGCCACGGCAGCCTGCGCCGCCTGCAGACCGACGTGATCGACCTGTACCAGATCCACTGGCCCGAGCGCCACGTGCCGGTGTTCGGCAACATCCACTACAACCCCGAGAAAGAAACCTCGCAGACGCCGATCCACGAGCAGCTCGAAGCGCTGGGCAAGCTGGTGAAGGCGGGCAAGGTGCGCACCATCGGCCTGTCGAACGAGACGCCCTACGGCGTGCACGAGTTCGTGCGGCTGGCCGAGGCGCACGGGCTGCCGCGCGTGGCGTCGGTGCAGAACGTCTACAACCTGGTGAGCCGCGCACACGAGAACGCGCTCGACGAGACCATGCACCGGCTTGGCGTGTCGCTGCTGGCGTACTCGCCGCTGGCCTTCGGCCTGCTCACGGGCAAGTACGACCAGAGCGGCATCGAGGGCCCCGATGCGCCGAAGGGCGCGCGCATCTCGAGCTATGAATCGGTGCGCAAGCAGCGCTGGGGCAAGCCCGACGCGCTGCGCGCGGCGCGGCGCTACAACCAGCTCGCGCGCGACCACGGCCTGAGCCCGACGCAGCTCGCGCTGGCCTTCTGCTACACCAAGTGGCAGGTCGCGAGCACGATCATCGGCGTGACCTCGGTGGCGCAGCTCGACGAAGACCTGGACGCCTACGGCACCACGCTGTCGGCCGACGTGCTGGCCGAGATCGACAAGATCCGCTGGGACATCCGCGACCCCGCAGCGTGAGCAAGAAAGCACACGTTTCCGAAACGCCTGCGACCCAGATGTTGCGGGCGAACAAGGTCGTCTTCACCGAGCATCCGTACGAGTACCTGGAGCACGGCGGCGCGCAGCACAGCGCCCAGGTGCTGGGCTTCGACCCGTTCACCGTGGTCAAGACCCTGGTGATGCAGGACCAGGATGCCAAGCCGCTGATCGTGCTGATGCACGGCAACCGCACGGTGTCGACCAAGAACCTCGCGCGGCAGATCGGCGCCAAGTCGGTCGAGCCCTGCAAGCCCGAGGTGGCGCAGCGCCACAGCGGCTACATGGTGGGCGGCACCTCGCCCTTCGGCACGCGGCGCGACATGCCGGTCTACATCGAATCGACCGTGCTCGAACTGCCGAAGATCGCGATCAACGGCGGGCGGCGCGGCTACCTCGTGGGCATCGATCCGCAGGTGTGTGTGACGCTGCTGGGTGCCAAGCCCGTGCAGTGCGCGCTGGCAGAATAGCCGGCGTTTGCTTTTTCCCGCCGGGCCTGCACGCCGGCGGCGCACAACAACAATCCGCTCCCCGGAGACCCGCCTTGAGTTTCGATCTGCCTTCCCTCATTGCCATCGTGGCCGCGTACCTGATCGGCTCGCTGTCCTTCGCCGTCATCGTGAGCAAGGCGCTCGGCATGGCCGACCCGCGCAGCTACGGCAGCGGCAACCCGGGCGCCACCAATGTGCTGCGTTCGGGCAACAAGGGGGCCGCGCTGGCCACCCTGCTGCTCGACGCGGCGAAGGGCTGGCTGCCGGTGTTCCTGATCCGCCAGTTCGGCGCGCAATGGGGGCTGGGCGAGGGCGTGGCGGCGCTGGCGGGCCTGGCGGCTTTCCTGGGTCACCTGTACCCCGTGTTCTTCAGCTTCCAGGGCGGCAAGGGCGTGGCCACGGCGGCCGGCGTGCTGGTGGGCATCGCGCCCTGGCTGGGACTCGCCACGGGCGCGACCTGGCTGATCATCGCGATCTTCTTCCGCTACTCGTCGCTGTCGTCGCTGGTGGCGGCGTTCTTCGCGCCGGCCTACTATCTGATCGGCGGCAACATCGCGTGGCCGCTCGATCGCACGGTGCTCGTCGCGATCATCGTCATGAGTCTGCTGCTGATCTGGCGGCACCGCGAAAACATCCGCCGGCTCGCGGCCGGCACGGAGTCGAAACTCGGCTCGAAGAAAAAGGCTTGAACATCACCATGGCATCCATTACCCGTTTCCACGTCGGCCCGCGTCTGTCCGAGACCGCGGTGCACAACGGCACCATCTACCTCGCGGGCCAGGTGCCCGACGACACCACGCAGGACATCCGCGGCCAGACCGCGCAGGTGCTCGCCATGGTCGACCGCCTGCTGGCCGAGGCCGGCAGCGACAAGTCGCGCATCCTCATGACGCAGATCTTCCTGGCCGACATCAAGGAGATCGGTGCCATGAACGAGGTGTGGGACGCGTGGATTCCGGCCGGCAACACGCCGCCGCGCGCCACGGTGCAGGCCCAGATGGCCAACACCGCCTACAAGATCGAGATCGTTGTCACGGCCGCGCAGGCCTGACCGGGTGCGGTCTCAGTACCGCTTCTCGAGAATCATCTCGTCGGCGTCGCGCCGCATCGAGAAGCGATTGAGAAAGCTGTTGCCCAGCAGCACATAGGGCATGGGCTGCTGCGAGACGATGGCGTCGATGTCGTAGACCTCGACGTCGCCCACGCGCACGCTCTGCAGCCGCAACCTGTAGCCTGCGGCCGTGCCGTTGGCGGTGCGCATCTGCACCAGCTGCCCCTTGCTGTAGTCGAGCCCGATGCGTTGGGCATCGACCTGCGACAGCGCGATCGTGGTCGCGCCGGTATCGAGCATGAAGGTGACGGAGCGGCCGTTGATCTGCCCCTGCGTCATGTAGTGCCCTCGGCTGTCGGCCGGCAGCACGATGCGGTTGCCGCTGCCGGCCACGCCACCGCGGCCGATGCTCACCGGCGAATCCATGCGCAGTGAAAAGCGCTTGCCCGCCGATTCGACCACTGCCTGGTCGGCCTGCAGCGAAACGAGCTTGACGCCCTGGAAAGTCTCCCCGATCGCCACGGTCTTGGGCGGCGCGCCGTTCACGATCAGGATGGCCCGGCTGCCGATGGAGCCGGTCAAGGTGACCGAGTCGGCGGCGTGCGCCACCACGGCCGCAGCCGACCACAGCGCCGCGACGAGGAGCGCCTTCATGCGCGGGTCAGTCGCGGAAATTGTTGAAGGACAGCGGCATGTCCGGCACGTCCTTCTTGATGAGGGCCATGGCGGCCTGCAGGTCGTCGCGCTTGGCGCCGGTGATGCGCACGGCATCGCCCTGGATCGCGGCCTGCACCTTGAGCTTGCTGTCCTTGACGATGCGGGTGATCTTCTTGGCCTGCTCGCTCTCGATGCCGTTCTTGATCTTGATGACCTGCTTGACCTTGTCGCCGCCCATCTTCTGGACGTCGCCCTTGTCGAGAAAGCGCACGTCGACGCTGCGCTTGGTGAGCTTGTTGCGAAGGATGTCTTCGACCTGCACGAGCTGGAACTCGGCGTCGCCGATCATGGTGATCTCTTTGTCCTTGAGCTCGACGGCGGCGGCGGTGCCCTTGAAATCGAAGCGTGTCGCGATTTCCTTGGCGGTGTTTTCCACCGCATTCTTCACTTCGGGCAAATTGGGCTCGCAGACGGTATCGAAAGACGGCATGGGCTCTCCTGGACGCACGGGGACTGAATGCGACAATTCTCCCATGATCGTGGAGTCCAATGTCCCGCTGCAGCCCTACAACAGCTTCGGCATCGTCGCGCGCGCGCAGCACCTGGCGCGCATCACCAGCGAGGCCGACCTGACCGCGTTGCACGCCGACCCGGCCTGGCGCAACGAGCCCCGTTTCGTGCTCGGCGGCGGCAGCAACATCGTGCTCACGGGCGACGTCAAGCCGCTGGTGCTGAAGGTCGAGATCAAGGGCCGGCGGCTGGTGGAAGAAACCCCGCGCGCCTGGATCGTCGAGGCCGGCGCCGGCGAAACCTGGCACGACACCGTCGAATGGATGGTGCGCAGCGGCTACCCGGGGCTGGAAAACCTGGCGCTGATCCCCGGCACGGTGGGCGGGGCGCCGGTGCAGAACATCGGCGCCTACGGCGTCGAGCTGCAGGACCGCTTCGACTCGCTCGACGCCTTCGACCTCGAAACCGGCCGCACCTTCACGCTCGACGCGGCGCAGTGCGCCTTCGGTTACCGCGATTCGGTCTTCAAGCATGTGCGCAGCGGCCCGAACGACTTCGGCCTGGCGGGCCGCGCGGTCATCACGCGGGTGCGCTTCCGGTTGCCCAAGCCCTGGAAGGCGGTGGTCGGCTACCTCGACCTCGAACGCAAGATGGAAGAAACCGCCAATTTCACGCCGAGCGCGATCGATATCTTCGAGTGGATCTGCGCGATCCGCCGCGCCAAGCTGCCCGACTGGCGGGTGCTGGGCAACGCCGGCAGCTTCTTCAAGAACCCGACGGTCACGCCTGAGCAGTGCGCCGACATCATCGCGCGCGACCCCAAGATCGTTCACTACCCGATGGACGACGGCAGCATCAAGCTTGCGGCCGGCTGGCTCATCGACGCCTGCGGCTGGAAGGGCAAGTCGGTCGGCAACGCCGGCGTGTACGAAAAACAGGCGCTGGTGCTGGTCAACCGGGGCGGCACGGCCAATCCGGTGACCGGTGGCGAAGTGATGACGCTGGCCAAGGCGATCCAGACCAGCGTGTACGAGCGCTTCGGCATCCGGCTGGAGCCGGAACCCGTGGTGGTCTGACCCCGCAGACACCGCCACCGCCGCGCGCATGGAACTCGACTTTCTTCACCTGAATTTCCGGCGCCGCATCGCGGTCGCTCTGTGGGGGCAGCGGCTCACCGTCGTGGGCGGTATCGCCTGGCTGCTCCTTGGGCAGCACGGGCCCGGGTCGGTGGCCTTCGTGTTGTTCGCCGGCTTTGTCTTCATCGCGACGCTCGCCTGGGTCGAGAAGAGCATGCGCCGCCAGTTCATCCGCGAGGCCCGGCTGCCGCCGTTCCTCATCGGCAAGCTGCGCGCGGCGCACCCGCAACTGAGCCGGCGCGATGCCGAGCTGGTGCTGCGCGGGCTGCGGCAGTTCTTCATGGCGCACCTGCGCAGCGACCGCAAGTTCGTGGCCATGCCATCGCGCGTGGTCGACACGGCCTGGCACGAGTTCATCCTGCACACGCAGGCCTACCAGACCTGGTGCCAGGCGGCTTTCGGGCGCATGCTGCATCACAGCCCGGCCGAGGTGCTGGGCAAGGACGCCAAGCGCAACGACGGCCTGCGCCGCACCTGGTATTGGGCGTGCAAGGAAGAAAGCATCGACCCGCGCAACCCGGCCCGGCTGCCGCTGCTGTTCGCGCTGGACATCAAGTTCGCGATTGCGAACGGCTTTCACTACATCCCCGATTGCCGGGCGGTCGAGCGCGAGATCGGCTCCGACGCGCACTGCGGCACGAGCTTCGGCGAGTCGTCGTCCGATGGCGGCAGCTCGGGCGATGCGGGAGGCTTCGGCGGCAGCGAGTCGGGTGGGGGCGGCGACGGCGGCTCCAGCGACGGCGGTGGCGCGTCCGATGGG
>NZ_QXMN01000079.1:0-9644 GCF_003581445.1 Acidovorax cavernicola
AAGCCTTCGATTATGCACTGTTTTTTCAAACCGCGTCAACTTTCGAAGACTTTCTTCACTATCCACAACCAGCACTCCTGAGAGCCCCGATCGCTTCGAACACCAGAGGTATTCAGTAGCGAAGCCCACGAGTATATGACAGATTTCGACTCGTGCAAGCCGCATTGAAAGAAAGTTGAAGAAGGCCCTTTCTGTCTCGCACGTTGCCAGCCTCGAGCCCCGCCCCCCTGCAGCAGGCGTCTCTCCCAGGCATCTCGCGCCCCTATATAGAGGGACACGAAGAAGCTCTGTTCCCTTGCCACCAGGCGCCGTCACCCGCCCCTCCGATAATCCGTGCCACATGGCACTCATCACACTCCTCGACGCGCAGCTCGCGTTCGGTCACGTCCCGCTGCTGGATCATGCGGACTTCTCTCTTCTCGAATCGGAACGCATCGGCCTGATCGGCCGCAATGGCGCCGGCAAGTCGTCGATGCTCAAGATACTGGGCGGGCTGGAGAAGCCCGACGACGGCACGTTGCAGTTGCAGCAGAACCTGCGCGTCGCCTACGTGGCGCAGGAACCCGCGTTGGACATGGATGCGGACGTCTTCACCGCCGCCAGCCAGGGCCTGGGCGAAGTCATCGCCATTCGCGACCTGTATCTCTCCGGCGCGGACGGGCTCGACCTGGACGCCCTGCAGTCCCAGATCGAAGCCTACGACGCCTGGAACTGGGAGCAGCGCGTCGAAGAGACGCTGCACCGCCTCCACCTCGATCGCAACGCGCGCGTCGGCTCCCTCTCGGGCGGCACGCGCAAGCGAGTCGCGCTGGCCCAGGCCCTGGTGGCCGCGCCGGACGTGCTTCTATTAGACGAACCGACCAACCACCTGGACCTGGACTCCATCGAGTGGCTGGAACAGCTGCTGATCGATTTCAAGGGCAGCGTCGTCACCATCACCCACGACCGCAGCTTCCTGAACCGCGTCGCCACCCGCATCGTGGAGCTCGACCGGGGCAAGCTCGGCTCCTACCCGGGCAACTTCGAGCAGTACCTGATCCAGAAGGATGAGCAGCTCGCCCAGGAGGCCGTCATTGCCGCCAAGGCCGACAAGCTCCTGGCGCAGGAAGAAATCTGGATCCGCAAGGGCGTCGAGGCCCGCCGCACGCGCAGCCAGAGTCGCATCACGCGCCTGCAGGAGCTGCGCGCCAGCCGCGCCGCGCGCCGCGAGGTACAGGGCAGCGTGAACATGGACGTGGCCTCGGGCCAGTCCAGCGGCAAGATCGTGGCCGAGCTCACCGAGGCCACCAAGTCCTTCGGCGAGAAGACGGTGATCCGCAAGTTCAGCGGCACCATCCTGCGCGGCGACAAGATCGGCCTGCTGGGCCCGAACGGCGCCGGCAAGACGACGCTGCTCAAGCTCATCCTAGGCGAACTCGAGCCCGACAGCGGCAAGGTCCGCCGCGGCACCAACCAGCAGGTGGCGTACTTCGACCAGATGCGCGACAAGCTCGACCTCGACGCCACGCTGGAAGACTTCATCAGCCCCGGCAGCGAGTGGATCGAAATCGGCACGCAGAAGAAGCACGTCAAGAGCTACCTGTCGGACTTCCTCTTCTCCCCCGCGCGCGCCAACTCCCCCGTGCGCTCGCTCAGCGGCGGCGAACGCAACCGCCTGCTGCTCGCGCGCCTGTTCGCGCGCCCGGCCAACGTGCTGGTGCTCGACGAGCCGACCAACGACCTGGACATCGACACGCTCGAACTGCTCGAAAGCCTGCTGCAGGACTACGACGGCACCGTGTTCCTCGTGAGCCACGACCGCACCTTCCTCGACAACGTGGTGACCAGCACGATCGCCTTCGAGGGCGACGGCCGCTGGCGCGAGTACGAAGGCAGCGTGGAAGACTGGTTGATCCAGTCCAAGCGCGCGCGCGAGATCGCCGAGCAGCGCGCCGCCTCGGCACCGGCCCCTGCCGCCGCACCGGCCCCTGCGCCGGCTGTCGCACCAGCCGCCGCCCCGGCGGGCGGGCCGCGCAAGAAGCTCTCTTACAAGGAACAGCGCGAACTCGAAGCCCTGCCCGCGCAGATCGAAGCCCTCGAAACCGAGCAGAAGCGCATCAGCGAAATGCTCGAACTCGACGGCGGCGCCATCTATGCCACCGACGCCTCGCGCGCCGTCGAGCTGAGCGAGCGCCACGCCAAGATCGACGACGAGCTGCTCGCCGCCATGGAGCGCCAGGAAGCGCTCGGCGCGGGTCGCTGACCGTCGTCTCCTCACGCCGGTTGCGCGCCCGTCCCACCCACGGCGGGCGCCAACTCGGCTATACATGCGGCACCGCCTTCGCAGGCCCCCGGAAAGACCCCGCCGCATGCCCTCCTCCTTCCACGCGTTCTTCCGTCGCAGCGCCGCGGTGCTGGCGATCCTGGTGCTCGGCGCCTGCGCGCAGCTGCCGAAGGACGTGGAACGCCCGGTCTCGACCGCCCTCGCTTCATCCGACGGCACCGCACTGGCGACCCTGCTGCAAGAGCGCCGGGCAGCCGACAAGGCACGCTTCGACTCGGGCTTCCTGCTGCTGGGCGGACCGCAGGCCGCCTACGGCAGCCGGCTGGCGCTGATCGAGAACGCACAGAAAACACTCGACCTGCAGTACTACGCCATCCATGCCGACGCCAGCACCGGCCGGCTGGTGCGCGGACTGCAGGCGGCGGCCGAGCGCGGCGTGCGGGTGCGCATCCTGCTGGACGACTTCCACACCATCGGCCGCGACGCGCTGGTGCTCGGCCTGGCCTTCATTCCGAACATCGAGATGCGCCTGTTCAACCCGCTCGCGGGCTCGCGCGGCACCGGCTTCAACCGCATGCTCAACGCGATCGGCGAGGTCTCGCGCATCCAGCAGCGCATGCACAACAAGCTGTTCCTCGCCGACAACGTGATGGGCGTGACGGGTGGGCGCAACCTGGGCGACGCCTACTTCGGCAATGCCACCACCGGCAACTTCGTCGACGTCGATGTGCTGGCGGCCGGTCCGATCGTGCAGGACCTGTCGCGCAGCTTCGACAGCTACTGGAACAACGAGCGCGCCTACCCCGTGCAGTCGCTGGTCTCGCGCGAGGAGTTCCAGCGCATCCGCGAGCGCGCCCGGCGCGTCGACAAGGAACTCGACGACGAAGCGGCCCAGGCCCGCAACCAGCCGAAGCCGCCCGACGGCGAGCCCCGCCCCGGCGCGGCCCCCACGGCCGAGCAACGCGCCCGCGCCTGGGACGAGAAACCGCTCGACCTGCGCAGCGCCGCCTTCGTCTGGGCGCCGGCGCTCATGCTGGCCGACGCGCCCGGCAAGATCCCGGCCGACCGCGGCCCCGGCGCCACGCGCAACCCCGACCTCGTGGTGAGCCAGCCCGAGCTGCCTTCGCGCAACGCCGCGGCGCTGGCCGACCTGGCCGCCAGCGGCGACACGGTGGTCGAAGGCCTGCTGCACCTGATCGGCCAGGCGCACACCGACCTGCTGATCATCTCGCCCTACTTCGTGCCCGGCCCCGACATGCAGCAAGCCTTTGCGGCCGCACGCGCGCGGGGCGTGCGCATCCGGGTGCTGACGAATTCACTGGCCTCGAACGACGCGCCCATCGCCCACGTGGGCTATGCGCGCCACCGCAAGGCGCTGCTCGCGGCGGGCGTCGAGCTGTACGAACTGCGCAGCGAACAGGCCGACTTCGGCAACGTGTTCGGCTCCTCGGGCGGCAGCGTCAGCGGTGCATCGCGCGCGATGCTGCATTCCAAGGTGCTGGTGATGGACGGCCGGCTGCTGGTGGTCGGCTCCATGAATCTCGACCTGCGCTCGCAGCTGCAGAACACCGAGATCGCGTTGCTGATCCGCAGCAGCGAACTCTCGCGCATGGCGGCCGAGCAGATCGAGCGCGGCATGCGCGAGCGCTCGTGGCATGTCGAGCTGGAAAAGGGCGCGCTGGTATGGCACGCGCCCGAAGGCAGCGGCCTGCAGGACACGGGCACCGAGCCCGACGCCAGCGCCACGCTGCGCTTCCTGCTGCGGCTGTTCGGGCCGCTGGCACCGGACCAGTTGCTCTGACGGTTCGGCGCCTCCGGTTCGGCCGGATCAGTGCTTGTGCTGGTGCGCACCGCCCGCCGCGGGAGCAGCAGCAGCGGCGCCTTCAGGCGCCCCAACCGGCAGCTTCAGCTCCAGCGTCGTCTTCGCGCCCTTGGCGTCCTCGAACTTCAGGGTCATGGGCACGGTCGCGCCTTTGGTCATCGCGCCCTTCAGGTCCATCAGCATCACGTGGTAGCCGCCGGGCTTGAGCTCGACGGTCTTGCCGGCCGGCAGGTCGAGGCCGCCGGCCAGTTCGCGCATGCGCATGGTGTCGCCTTCCATCTTCATCTCGTGCACCTCGGCCACGCCGGCGGCGGGCGTCGAGATGCCGACCAGCTTCGTGCCCGTGGGCGCGGTGAGCTTCATGAAGGCGCCCGTGCCGCTCTGGCCCGGCACCGACTGGCGCACCCAGGCGTCGCGCACGTCGACCGTGGCCACACCCTGCGCCACCACGTCGAGCCGGGGCGCGGGCGTCTTCAGGCCGGCGACGGCGGTGCCGGAGGCGGGCACTTCGGCCCAGTCGACGCTGCCGACGTCGCAGTCCTGGCGCACCTTGAACCACAGCGGGCCCGGCGCGGCGGGCACCTTGCCGCGCAGCACGAACTCGCCGCGCTCGCTGCCGGGCAGTGCGTTCTGCGGGGTCTCCGCGGTCCAGCGCACTTCGCCCTCGGCGCTGCCGGCCTTGGGTGCGTCGAGCTTCCAGCCCTTGCGTGCCTGTGCGTCGGTGAGCACGAAGCCCTTGGGCAGGCGCACCGCCAGGCCGGTGGTGGCTTTGGCGCCTTCGCAGGCGTGGCCGACGCGGAAGGCGGCGTTGTACTCGCTGCCGACGGTGGCGCCGCCCGGCGGCAGGCTCACGTGAGCGCCGGCGGCGCTGGCACCGGCCAGCAGGGCGCAGGCGGCGAGGGTCTGGAAGGTCGGGGTCGAAGGCTTCGTCATGGCGTGTGTCCTTGCGTGAGAAAAGGTGAGGGTCAAAGGTCGGTCAAAGGTCGAACTTGAGTTCGGCCACGAAGGTGCGCTGCGGGTACGGGTGGAAGGCCCAGTAGGTCCGGTTGTTCAGGTTGTCGATGCCGACGGCGGCGCTCCACTGGCGGTCGATGCGGTAGCGGATGCGCGCGTCGACCACGAAGAACTTCGAGAAGCCCATGTAGGCCATGCCGTTCGGGTCGCTGTTGTCGAGCGTGCCGTACTGCCGGCCGCTGTAGCGCGCGCCGACGGTGTAGCTCCACTTCGCGTCGGGCCGGTAAGTGGCGAGCACCGAGGCGCGCACCTTGGGCACGCGCGGCTGGTCGCGCCCGACGCTGGCCGGGAAGCCGCTGTTGGCGGTGATCTTCGAATCGGTCAGCGTGAGGCTGCCGCTCAGGTCCAGCCCCCGGATGCCCGCGTCGACCGTGCTCAGCGCCACCTCCAGACCGCGCGTGCGGATGGCGTCGACGTTCTGCACCGTGCTCACGAGATTGGTGAGCGCCTGGGTGTAGAGCGCGTCTTTCGTGTGCTCGAAGAACAGCGTGGTGCGCAGCACGCCGTCGAGCCCCCAGCGCTTGAGGTCGCGCTCGGCACTCAGCTCGGCGGTCCACGAGCGCTCGGGACGCAGGTCCGGGTTGGTGTTGACGATGCGGTTGCCCTCGATCGAGCCCTGGTAGAGCTCGCTCACGGTGGGCATGCGCACGGCGCGGCCGGTCGAGGCCTTGAAGAGCCAGTCGGGCGTGGCCTGCCAGGCGACGGCGGCCTTGGGCGAGACGAAGCTGTTCTTGCGCGGCGCGAAGTCGAGCAGCCTTGTCGCGTTGCCGAGCTGGCCGCCGTACGCTTCCCAGCGTTCGTGGCGCAGGCCCAGCGTGGTCTTCCAGTCTTTCGCGAAGCGCCAGGTGTCCTGCACGTAGAGCGAGCGCAGCCGGGTGTTGCCGTTGAAGGCGGAGAACGGCGACACGGCCGGCCCGCCGATCCAGTCGCGCGTGGTGCCGATGGCGCTGCGCAGCCGCGCGGTGTCTTGCTGGAAACCGAAATCGACCACGTGCGCGCCCACGCCTTCGGCCGAGCCGGTGGGACGCCAGGTGCCCGCGGCCTTGAAGGTGTGCCAGCCGGTGCCGCCCATGTCGGTGGTGCGACCCGGGCCGCCGTAGAAGGCGCCCGGCAGCGCCACTGTCGGCGTGCGCGAGGTGTCCTTCGCGTAGTCGAACAGGCTTGCCGCCACCTCCCAGTCGAACACGCCGCCCGTGTGGCTCTTCACCGACAGGCCGTGCATGTAGTGCGTGAGCGCCGTTTCGGTCGGCGCGAAGGCGGCGGCCGGCGTGTCGAGGGTGTAGGTGCGCCCGCCGATGTTCACGCGCCCGCCGTACACCGGCTGACCGAGCGCGTCGCGCAGCCAGGTGTCCGTGCTGCCGTGCGTGGTGTTGTGCCAGGCGCCGAGCGTGTAGGTGGCGCGCACCGTGGGCGAGAAGTCGTAGGCCAGCTTGAGCTTGGCCTGCTCCTGGGTGGTGTCGTAGGCGGTGGTACCGCCCAGCAGCCACCACGGCTGGTTCGACGGGTTCATCCCCAGCACGGCACCGGTGACGGGCGTGCCCGCGGTGCCGGCGCTCACCAGCCGGTTGGCGAACACCAGCGACTGTCCCTTGCTGTGGGTGCGCGAGGCGCCGAGCCACCACGACCAGTCGCCGCTGCGGCTGCCCAGCGACAGGTCGAGCTGCTGGCCGCCCGGCGACGAATGGCTGTTGTACAGGTCGAAGTTCGAGGCGAAGCCGCTGAGCTTGACGTGCGCCTCGAGCTGCGTGGGCATGCGCGTCACGTAGTCGACCACGGCGCCCACCGAGTTGCCCGGGTAGGCCGCGGAGAACGGACCGTAGAGCACATCGACGCGCTCGATCTCGTCGGGCGACACCATGCCCCAGCGCGGCGCGTAGGTGGCGCCGTTGCCCAGCGGGTTCGACAGCATGATGCCGTCGGCGTAGACCATCGCGCGTGCGCTGTTGCCCGTGCCCGAGGCGCGGGTGGCGAGCACCGCGTGGTTGAAATCGCCGATGTAGCGCTTGCGCACCAGCAGGCTCGGCAGGTACTTGAGCGCGTCTTCGGCGTCGGTCGCGTTGACCGTCTCGGCGATCTGCTCGGCGGTCACGCCTTCGATGGTGGTGGGAATCTGCGTCGGCAGCGAGGTCGGCCGGCCGCCGCTGATGGTGACGGTGCCGAGCGCGCGGCCCGGGGCGGCCTCAGCCTCAGCCTCGGGCGGCGACGACTGCTGCTGCGCCCACGCCGGCGCGCTGAAAGGAAAGGCCATGGCGATCGCCAGGGCGAGGGAGTGCTGTTTCAAGAGGAACCGGCTCCACGAACTTCAAACCAAGGGGGCCGCCTGCGCGCACACGGGGTGCACTCACAGGCTGCGACGGGGTTGATCGCTCAGGCGAAGCGCGGGGGTCCGCGGGCCGGCAGTGGTGCGGCCGTGGCCGCGGCATGGCGCGCGGCGGGAATGGGTTGAAGCACGCGCCCCAGCGGCAGGGGCGGGTCGAAGGCGGTGGCCAGCGGCGGCGGGGGCGGTGCGCCGGTCAGCACGCACAGCGGGCAATCCATGTGCGTGGCGCCCAGGTCCTGCACGCCGTCTTCGGTGTGCACCACCACCTTGATGGTGCCGGCGCCGGCACACACCAGCTCCATCGCCTGTGGATGCACCACGGGCGACGCCACCGCCACGCCCAGCGACAGCACGAACCACAGCAGCACCCACCGGCCGAGACGGCCGATCAGGCGGGGGTGGAGGCGCAGCGTGTGCATGGCGGTCGCGATTATCGGCGCACTTTGCTGTTGGCGGCCTTGGGAGCCGGGGCGCGGGCGGCTGCACGGGGTGCAGCCTTTGCCGACGACGCCTTGCTGCTCCGGGGCGCAGCGGCGGCCCTGGCACCGGATTTCGACGCAGCCTTCTGGCCTTGGCCCTTGCCCGCCTTCTGCCCCTTGACGTTCTTGCCACCACGCACGGCCTTGCGGGCCGGCGGTTCGGGCGCCGCGAGCGGCGGCATCGGCAGCGCCATCTGCGCCTGCGCCTCGGTGAGCACCGGCGTCACGCGAAAGCCGCGCGACGCCATCAGCGTGGGCAGGCCCTGCGCGCCGACCATGTGCAGCGCGCCGACCGCCGCGAACACGCCCCGCCCGCCCGCATGCAGGCGCTCGATGCCGTCGGCCAGGCCGGGGTTGCGGTCGTCGAGCAGGCGCTTCATGAGGCGCTGCTCGGCCGGCGTGTTCAGGCACTCGCACCACTCGGCATAGCGCGCCAGCCGGGCTGCGTCGCTGCGTGCCCAGACGTCGGCCAGCGTCTTGAGCTGGCCGCGCAGCCGGCCCGATTCCAGCTCGTCGAGCATGGCGTCGATCTGCTCGCCCTCCTCGGCTTCGGAACCGTCGGTCAGCCAGCGCAGCTGGTCGGCCGCGTTCTCGAGCGCGACGATCGGCTTGTTGCTGTTGCGGGCCGAGACGGCCAGTGTTTCGTCGACGCCGAACTCCGGGTACAGGCCGTCGACGCGCGCCGCCAGCGCCGTGAGCGCCGTGACCTGCAGGATGGGCGGGAGCCTGGCGGTCGAACCCGGCGGCACGCAGGCCTCGGCGTTCTGGCGCTCGAGCCGGCGGGCGCGTTCGCCGCTGAGCACGCGCGCCACCGCGGCCGGATCGGCCGCCCGGCTCAAGGCGCGCACCGTGGCCTCGTCGCGCGAATCCAGTTCGAGTGCCAGCGTGTCGCTCTGCGTCAGCGCGTTCTGCACGGTGGGGCCGGGGCGCACCCATTCGCCGCGCCCCAGGTGCATGGTGCCGTAGAGCCAGGAGGTGCGGCCGTCGCGCTCGATGCGCCACAGCAGGCCGCGGTCGACGCCGTTGCGCAGGCCGATGCCGGGCTTCTCGAGGCTCGCGATGGCCGAGGGCGGGCAGGTGGCGGCATGTGCTGCCGCGCCGAGTACCGCAAGAAAGCAACCGCCGACACCGACAACGATCTGGCGGGTCAAACGGTTCAGGTGGGACAGAGGTGCAGGAAGGCGCTGAGGCGCCGGCCGGTCGGTGCCGCGCGACAGCAGGCGCAGCGGTGCGACGAGGGCTCGGAGTATCCGCAAGGCGAGCTCCATGAAGAAAGAAAGTCCGGCATTCTCACAGCACCGCTGCCCATAATCCAAAACATGCAAAGCATCTTTCACCTTGCCATTCACGTGCGTGACTTGGACGACGCCCGCCGCTTCTACGGCGACGTGCTCGGCTGCGCCGAAGGCCGCAGCACCGACACCTGGGTCGACTTCGACTTCTTCGGCCACCAGATCTCGCTGCACCTGGGCGAACCTTTTGCCACCACCCGCACCGGCCGCGTCGGCGATGCGATGGTGCCCATGCCGCACTTCGGCATCGTGCTCGCCCTGCCCGACTGGCAGGCACTGGCCGGGCGCCTCGAGGCCGCCGGCACCGAGTTCGTGCTGAAGCCGCAGGTGCGCTTCGAAGGCCAGCCGGGCGAGCAATGGACGATGTTCTTCTGCGACCCCTTCGGCAACCCGATCGAGGTCAAAGGCTTCCGATCGCTCGACACGCTCTACGACAAGTGACCCTGCCCCCGCC
>NZ_QXMN01000007.1:0-161612 GCF_003581445.1 Acidovorax cavernicola
CCCCCTGGACGCGCAACTACCCGCCCGGCATGCGCTGGGACGCTGAACTGCCGGTCAAGCCCGTGCAGCAGATGCTCGACGAGGCGGTCGCGCGCTGGCCCGATCACTCGGCCGTCGAGTTCATGGGCCAGTCCCTGAGCTACCGCCAGCTCGGCGAGGCGGTCGACCGCGCCGCCAAGGGCCTGCAGGACCTGGGCGTGAAGCCGGGCGTGCACGTCGGCCTCTACCTGCCGAACACGCCGCACTACCCGATCGCCTTCTTCGCCGTGCTCAAGGCCGGCGGCACGGTGGTGAACTATTCGCCGCTGGACGCCGAGCGCGTGCTGGCCCACAAGATCGAGGACAGCCGCACCGACATCCTCGTCACGCTCGACCTCGTGAACCTCTACCCGCTGATGGCGCGCCTGCTCGACAGCTCGCGCCTGAAGACGCTGGTGGTCGGCAGCCTCGGCGACTACGGCGCGGCAGGCGACAAGGTGCAGGCGCAACTGCAGGCCGCGGGCCAGGTCGCACCCGTGCCCACCGATGCGCGCCATGTGCGCTTCACCGACCTGCTCAAGAGCGAAGGCACGCACCAGACCTACCCGCTGGGCGACCTCGCCGAAGAGATCGTGGTGCTGCAGTACACGGGCGGCACCACAGGCCTACCCAAGGGCGCGATGCTCACGCACGCCAACCTCACATCGGCTTCGGCGCAGTACTACGAATCGACGCGCGGCGAGCCGCCGATCCTCGACGAAGGCAAGGAGCGCTTCCTGGTCGTGCTGCCGCTGTTCCACATCTTCGCGCTGAGCGCCGCGATGCTGCTGGGCGTGCGCCTGGGCGCGGCGCTGGTGCTGCACACGCGCTTCGATGTCGACGCGGTGATGAACGAACTCGCGGCCAGCAGGATCAGCGTGTTCCCCGGCGTGCCGACCATGTACACCGCCATCCTTTCGCACCCCAAGGCCAAGGAGATGGACCTGCGCTCGCTGAAGTTCTGCGGCTCGGGCGGCGCGCCGCTGCCCGTGGAAGTCGAGCAGCGCTTCTTCGAGCTCACCGGCTGCCACCTCAACGAAGGCTGGGGCATGACCGAGACCTCGCCCGTGGGCACCTTCACGCCCGCGCGCGGCGTGCGCAAGGCGGGCTCGTGCGGCATGCCGCTGCCGCGCGTGCACATCAAGCTCGTGAACCTCGACGACCCGACGAAGGACGTGACCGCGTTCGGTGAACCGGGCGAGCTGTGCGTCAAGGGACCGAACGTGATGAAGGGCTACTGGAACAACCCCAAGGCCACCGCCGAGTCGATGACGGCCGATGGCTACTTCCGCAGCGGCGACGTCGCGAAGATGGACGCCGACGGCTACCTCTACATCGTCGATCGCACCAAGGACATGCTGCTGTGCGGCGGCTACAACGTCTATCCGCGCGTGCTCGAAGAGGCGGTGTACGAACACCCGTCGGTGGCCGAGGTCTGCGTGATCGGCGTGCCCGACGAGTACCGCGGCCAGTCGCCCAAGGCCTTCGTGAAGCTCAAGGACGGCGCGGACGAACTCACGCTCGACACGCTCAAGAGCTTCCTGAAGAACCGCCTGGGCAAGCACGAGATGATCGGCGCGCTCGAAATCCGCGCCGAGCTGCCCAAGACCGCCGTGGGCAAGCTCTCGAAGAAGGACCTCGTGGACGAGGAAGCCCGCAAGCGGGCGTGATCCTCAGGCCTTCTTCTGACCGAAGGCTTCGGCCAGCAGTTCGTACGAGCGCAGCCGGGCGGCGTGGTCGAACACCTGCGAAGTGATCATGAGTTCGTCGGCGCCGGTGCGCGCCACGAATGCTTCCACGCCCTGTTTCACCGTCTCGACCGAGCCCACGGCCGAGCACGACAGCACCGAGTCGAGCAGCGCGTTCTCCGCCGGCCCGACCTTCTGGCGATAGCCTTCCACCGGCGGTGGCAGGCGCCCGGGACGGCCGCTGCGCAGGTTCACGAAGGCCTGCTGCCACGAGGTGGCGCGGAACTCGGCCTCGGCGTCGGTGTCAGCCGCGAACACGTTGAAGCCCAGCATCACGTAGGGCTTGCTCAACTGGGCCGAGGGCTTGAAGGTCTCGCGGTAGATCTGGATGGCCTGCATGATCTGCTGCGGCGCGAAGTGCGAGGCGAAGGCGTACGGCAGCCCCAGGTGCGCCGCGAGCTGCGCGCCGAAGGTGCTCGACCCGAGGATCCACACCGGCACCTCGAGCCCCGCGCCCGGCACGGCGCGCACCGCCTGCTGCGGGCTCTTCGACATGAAGTCCATCAGCTCCATCACGTCCTGCGGGAACTGGTCGGCGTCCGACTCCAGGTTGCGACGCAGGGCGCGCGCGGTGCGCTGGTCGGAGCCGGGCGCGCGGCCCAGACCGAGGTCGACACGCCCCGGGTACAGCGACTCCAGCGTGCCGAACTGTTCGGCGATCACCAGCGGCGAGTGGTTGGGCAGCATCACGCCGCCGGCGCCGATGCGGATGGCGGACGTGCCCGCGCCCACGTACGACAGCAGCACCGCCGTGGCCGCGCTCGCAATGCCCGGCATGCCATGGTGCTCGGCCAGCCAGTAACGCGTGTAGCCCAACTTCTCGCCGTGCTGCGCCAGCGACAGCGAGTTGCGGAACGACTGCGCGGCATCGCTGCCTTCGGTGATCGGGGAGAGGTCGAGGATCGAAAGCGGAATCATGGCGCGATCATGGCGCGAACCGCCCCATGCCGTCACGCACGGGGCTATTCGGTTTGGTATAGCGTCCCGACGCTCGCGAAATCGCGGCCATGCTGCGTCACGTGGACCTGGAAGGGCACGCTCTCGCCCGGTGCGATGGCCGGCAGGTTGTCGATCATCTTGAAGCCGGTCAACTGGTCGTTGCGGTCGCGCAGGCTGACCCACAGGCGCACCTTGGCCGCGATGGCCGTGCCGGGGTTCTTCACCGTGCCCGTGACCTCCACGCTCTTGTAGCTGAAGCGCTGGCTGAAGTTGAGCAGCACGCTGCCGGTGCCAGCCTTCGTGCCCGTCACCTGCACCTCCAGCGGCTTGCGCGGACCGGGCAACGCGGCGCGGCGCATCGGCTTCCATTCGACACGGGTCTGCGTGATGCGGTCCACGGCCCTCGGCTCGAGCAGGATCGGAAAACGCTCGCCCGGGTACAGGTAGGCCAGCTCGTCGATGCGCGTGGAGCCGTCGGCCGTGCTGCCGTTGAAGCGCGAGATCACGGCGCCGGGCGTGATCGCCACGGCGTCGGAGCTGCGGTTCACCAGCTCGGTCATGAAGAGCGGCCGCTGGATCGTGCTGCGCCCTGCCACCAGCGGCAGAAGCTCGAGCTGCCGCAGGTCGAAGCGCTCGCTGTCGTCGGCCAGCAGGTCTTCGGTGCTCAGCCGCAGGTCGGTGTGGAAGACCTCCGGCGCACCGGTCGTGCGGATCACGCGGTCGGCGCTCAGTACCGCCGTGCGCGACCCCGAAGGCGTGACGGTGCGATAGCCGATGCGGTAGTCCCAGGCCGCGATGGCGGCGCCGCGGCCGAAGCGGTCGATGTTGAAGTCCACCGCGGTGCGCCCGCCCGGCTCCAGCGTCGAGCCCGTCGCATGGCCCCGGCCAGCACCGATCACCTGGCCGGCGTCGTCGTACAGCGTGACCAGCGCCTCGATGCTGCCCAGCGCCGGCGCACCAGCGGCGCCCGCATGCACGAGGCGGCCGGCCAGGCGCACGCGCTCGCCCTGCTGCACCAGCCGCACGCGCGAGAACGCAAGGCGCGGCCCCTCGGCGGCGCTGCGCGGCTCGGACAGTTTCTCGACCGTCACGTCCTGCCGCGTCACGTTCTTGCCCGAGGGCAGGTCGACCAGCACGGGCGCAGATTCGCCCGGCATCAGCACGTCGATCGGCAGGGACTCGCTGCGTTCATTCAGCCGCGTGTCGCCGTCGTGGAACACCACCTGCAGGCTCGCCCGTTCGAGCGGCCGGCCGGTCTCGTTGCGCGCCAGCACCAGCAACTTCGGCCGCTCGCCGACCAGCACCTGGCGCGGCTCGGAGAGCTTCAGGCCGTCCGTGGGGATGGTGCGATCGACGATCGCGCGTGCCACCGTGGGCGCGTTGTTCCGCTTGCCCGACCCGAACAGCAGCATCGCGACCTGGATGGCCAGTGCCACGCCGACGAAGCCGATCACGACGAAGCCGATCGTGCGCAGCATCTGCTTCTGGCGCAGCGCCTGTTCAGCCGCGATCTGCTGGCCGGCGTGGTGCTTGACCTGCTGCAGCACGCGCTCGAGGCGGTCGGACACGTCGTCTTCCACCAGCGACATCGAGCCGCAGTGCGAGCAGGTGTATTCATTCAGGCCGGTGCGGCGCAGCGAACTGCTGCCGCACTCGCCGCATTTGAGGGTCTGCAGGTCGATGCTCATATCTCTTTTCTCTTGTCCCTTACCAGCCGAACACGTCGACGATGCTTTCGGCCGCCGAGGCGCTGCCCAGCAACGGCACGAGGCGTTCGACCAGGCGCGCGCGATGCAGCGGATCGACCTCGCAGTCGTCCTCGTTGGTGAAGATGGCGTCGCCTGCTTCGTCCCACACCTGGCCGATGGTGCCCAGGCAGGCGGCCATTTCGAAGATGTCGGCGAAGAGCGGCTCGTCTTCCTCCCATGTGCCCGTGCCGTGCATCGCGAACTGGATCGCGCCGGTGCGCAGGTCGAAGATGAACGGGTCGGCGCCCTGGTCGGCCACCACGAGCCAATGGTCAGGCCAGTCGGCGATGCGCTCGCCCGTGATGCCGTGCCAGCGGTAGCCGGCCTGCAACTGCCACAGGCGCGAAAGCGCAGGAATGCTGAACGGGTTGCCGGTGGTCGGCACGGTGAGCCCCGCGTAGCCCACGCGTTCGTTGACCCATTCGCCGAGCGGCCCGACCTGTTCATAGAAGGTGGCGATGGCGGCGGGCAACGCCAGTTCGCCGTGCCAGTGCTCCGCGGCGGATTGCGGCGCCAGCGCGCCATGGGAAGCCAGGGCCGCGCGGGCCTGTTCGATCGATGCCACGTGTGTTCTCTCTCTGTTCAGGCGGTGCGCACGGCCTGCTGCAATGCGGTGCGCAGCGCGTCGATGTCGCCAGGCGCGATCTCGCACACGCCCGGCAAACCGCCAAGGCCGCACGCCGTCGACGCCACGACGGGCACGCCGGCCGCCACGGCGCGCAGCACCGCGCGCGGCGCATGCTCGACGTGCGCGGGCAGCACGACGACTGCGGCACGGGCCAGCCAGTCGCCTTGCCAGTTCATGTGTTGCATGTGTTCGATGCCCTGCCAGAGCCGCGCGTCGTCCGACGGCGAACCCAGCACGCACAGGCGGCACGGCCAGCCTTGCAGTGCGGCCGCCAGTTCGCGCGCGCCCTTGCGCGCCAGCGCGCTCGCGGCGAAGACGACGAGCGGCGGTTGATCGTGCTCGCTGTGCGTGGCCTTCGCTGCCTTCATCTGAGGCAGCGTCCAATCGAGCCGCTGCAGCGTGGCCTGCGGCGCGCACATCGCCATCGCGCGCGCCACCTCGGCATGCGGCGTCACGACGACCGCCGCGCGCGCGAGCGCCAGCGCTTCGTCGCGCACCAGCGACGTATCGGCACGGAAGTCGCACAAGGAGGCATCGCCGGGCCAGCGCTGCGATGCGGCATCGAGCCGCTGTTCGATGTCGGTCATTGGCAGCGCACCGGCCAGCACGGTGATGCGGCGCCCGTCGAGCGCACCGATGCGCTGCAGGTGCGGCAACAGCGATTGCTCGACCACCAGCTGCGTGTGTGCGGGTTCCAGCCGCGCGGCAAGGGCCTGCGCAAGCCAGCGCTGACCGTCGATCAGGCTGGCCTGCCGCCGGCCCGCGTGCCGTGCCCAGAGCCGCTGCCACACGGCACGCCGCAGGCTGGCGGTCCACGCGGTGGTCACCGCCCCCTTCGTCGCGGGCTCGCGATGCCACCCCGCCGCAGGCACGCGCCAGAACGCGAGCCGCAGCGGCGCGGGCTGCATGCGTTGCGCCTGCGGATGCATTTCGCGCAGGTAGCGCGCGAACTCCGGCGTCCAGCCATCGACGAACACGGCCGTGCGTCCCTCGGCGCCGACGTCGATCGACGGGCGATGGCGAAAGCACGTGGTCTCTTCGCAGCTCAGGCAGCCGCGCGCCAGCGGCAACGCGGGCGCGGCGTCGTCGTTCGTGCGCCGTAACGTGAGGGGTGCGGCCAGCACCGCAACCGCCCGCGGAGCGCGCGCGCGAATGCGCACCACGAGTTCCGAGTCAGTCACCGCTACCTCGAGCCGCCATGCATGAGAAGCGCGCAGCTTCACGTCGACGTAGTTCCAGAACACTGTCGCATCGACGGCGTCGCTGTCCGGTGTGTCCGCCTGCTCGATGCGCGCCGTGTGCCCGTGGCGCTCGACCAGCTCGAACCCCGCGCGGACGGCCACGGTGGCGAGCGCATTCGACAGCTGGCACAGCCCGCCGGCCAGCGTCGGCACCACGCAACCGCCGCGCACCTCGCGTCCGAGCACGAAGCCGCGCCCCGCGCCCGGTCGGCCCAGCTGGCGCCAGAAGCTCATCACCTCGCCGCCCGGCACCTCGATGGCGTCGAAGGCAGGTCGTGCCACGCGCAGGTTCTGCACCTTGCCGGCCACCAGCGGAAATTCATCGGCCCGGCCGTCGGACCACAAGGGGGTGCGGTACTGCGCGAGCACCGGCGCATCGGCCAGTGCGTGAGCGCCGCCTGGCCAGCGCCGGGCCGTCGGCCGCAGGGTTTCGCGCAGGGCGTGGGCCGTGGCGAGCAGCCGCGAGCGCAGCCAGAAGTCGATCGCGTCGATGCGGCGCGGCGGCTGCCAGGCCTGCACGCTCACGCGGCCGGGCCTCGCTTGCGCCACTGCCCGAGGTCGGCCTCGATGCGTTCGTTGATGTTGCCGCTCCATTGCGCACCGAAGCCGGCGTCGCGCAGCAGCTCGACGATGCGGCGGCCCACCGTGACGGTGTTGGCCTCGCGCTGTGCGATCTCGGGGATCATGCCGCCGCTGAACGCAAGGTACAGGCGCCCGGTGCGCACCGCGCCGTCGAGGTCCTGCGAGTGATAGAAGCAGCAGCCGCGGATGCCGGACTCGAGCCGCCCGGCCGCGCGCCATTGTTCGCGCACGTCGTCATGCCCGTCGGACAGCGTGTTGCCGGCGCGGTGCAGGGCAATGATCTTTTCGCCGCGCAGTTGCGCGAACACGGCTTCGAGCCGGTCGTACTCGGTCTGCGCGGGCCACTGCGCTTCGGCGGCGCGCTTGGCGGCGCAGGCCCGCGCAGTCTCGGCCTTGATCCAGGCGCGGTCCTCGGCGGTGAGCTCGTCCGGATCGAGGTACTCGTCGGTGATCATCCAGCCGATGTCGGCATCGGGATGGAAGCCGCTCCACACCAGATCGTGGATGCGTCCGCGCGTGTCTTCGGGGTCGAGAGTGAGGGCCATGCGTAGTGGGTCGTCGCTTGGTCGGCGACGGATCGTGCTTTCGTTTTGTGCGGTCGGAACGACGCTCGATTCTCGCGTGTCCGCACCACCGCGATGCGTTAATGCGAAAGCATGCGCTTGGCGGCCATCCCTTCCGCGCCCAAATCATGAGGGATGCGCAAGGCCAAGGCAATGTGACTTTCGGCCAAGATTTCACGGTCATCGCCCATTAAAAAAGCCGACCCTGCGTTGGCAGGGCCGGCTTTTCATGAAGACCTGGAACGTTCGCCGATCCCATCGGCGAAGCATTCGGACCGCTTACAGCGGCAGGGCGTCGCCGTGGGCGGCAGCGCGGGCTGCAGCACGAACCGCAGCGCGGTCGACGGTGCTGGCGACGATCGGAGCCACGCCCGACGAAGCGCCTTCGGCATACGGGTCGGCGCTGTGCGCGGCGGCCACGGCTTCAGCGCGGACGGTAGCGCGGCTGGTGTTCGAGACGATCACCTGCGCGGGGCCTGCGTTGGCACCGGTGGCGTAGGGGTTGGCGCTGTGCGCGGCCACGACGGCTTGGGCGGCGACATCGGCGCGGCTGGCGGCCGAGGTCAGGCGATGTACGCCTTCGTAGGTTTCAGCGTGGGCGGCGCCGGCAACGGCCATCAGGGCAACAGCAACGGCGGAGAGGAGCTTCGAGGCGGTCATCTGGATTTCTTCCTTCTTCAATTCAAGTTCTTGCTTGGGTTGTCGAACCGGTCTTGGGTTGAAGGCTGGTCCGTGAGATGAATTGTGCGCCTCGATCTAGGTAAAAACCCGTAGCAAAACGAACCACGGTGTTCACAGATTCGAAACAATTGAAGGAAAGCGGGTGCGCAGGGGCGCTCTGCATGAGGGGACAAAAACAAAACGCGCGCCCCCTGGTCGGGAACGCGCGTTTCTGTTGAATCGCACGACGGGCCGCGCGTCCGCCCCGAAGGAGGCGGCTGCGGCTCGCTGGATCAGAACGGAATGTCGTCGTCCATGTCGTCGAAGCCCGACGACGACTTGGCTGGTGCCTGACGCGGCGCCGGTGCCGGAGCACGCGGTGCTGCAGCCGGGGCACGCGGGGCGTAGCCGCCACCGCCGCCGCCGCCACCTTGCGAGTAGCTACCACCACCGCCGCCGTAGCCGCCGTCGTCGTCGCTCGGACCCGACGGGCCACCCTGGCCCTGGCGGCTGCCCAGCATCTGCATCTGGTCGGCGCGGATTTCGGTGGTGTATTTTTCGATGCCGTCCTTGTCGGTCCACTTGCGCGTGCGCAGCGAGCCTTCGACATACACCTGCGAGCCCTTGCGCAGGTACTGGCCGGCGATTTCTGCCAGGCGGCCGTTGAACACGATGCGGTGCCACTCGGTGGCTTCGCGCATTTCGCCGCTTTGCTTGTCTTTCCAGCGATCGGTGGTGGCCACGGTGACGTTCGCGACCTGATCGCCGCTCGGGAAGGTCCGCATTTCGGGGTCGCGCCCCAGGTTGCCGACGACGATGACTTTATTGACCGATGCCATATGCACTGCCCCTGATAAGTAGATGAAGGAGGAGGTTGAGAGGAACCCTCCATTGTGCCCCAAGGCGGTCGGCCGGATGCCCCGCGGATGCCAGAATGGGCCTTGCCGATGAACCGCGAACCTGACTTTTTCGAGCATCTGCGCGCCGAGCTGCGCGGCGGTCGCGCCTGGCTCGACCGCGCCGTCGTGCTGGGCTATGCCATCGCGGCCGGCCTCTTCGTGGTGGGGTTCACCTTCGCCAGCGACTGGGTCTTCGGCCAATTCCACCGCTTCTACAGTGCCTGGCCCTGGGCCGTGTTGCTGACCACGCCGCTTCTCGCGGCCGGCATCGTCTGGGTCACGCTGCGCTTCTTCCCCGGCGCGGGCGGCTCGGGCATTCCGCAGATCAAGGCGGCGCTGCACCCGGCCCTGCCGCCGGAGCGCCGCTTCGCCTTCGCCTCGCTGCGGCTGACGGTCGCAAAGATCGGACTGGGCGTTGCCGGCTTCGCGGCCGGGCTGTCGATCGGGCGCGAGGGCCCTTCGGTGCAGGTGGCGGCCGGGGTCATGCAGCATGCGCGGCGCTGGCTCTCGCCCGGCACCACCATCGATGGCCGTGCGCTCCTGGTGGCCGGCGGGGCCGCCGGCATCGCCGCCGCCTTCAACGCACCGCTGGCGGGTGTGGTGTTCGCCATCGAAGAGCTGTCGGGCCGGCTCGAGGCACGCGCCAGCGGGTTGATCATCACGGCCATCGTGCTGGCCGGCCTGGTGGCGGTCTCGGCCTTCGGCAACACCAGCTATTTCGGAGTGATCCGCGTGCCGCGCCTGGGCTGGGACGCCCTCTGGCCCGGCCTGCTGGTCACGCTGCTGAGCGGCGCGGCCGGCGGACTGTTCGCGCGGCTGCTGATCGCCTCGCTGACCGGTGCCCCGGGACGCTTCAATCGCTGGCGGGCGCGCTATCCGGTGCGGTTCGCGGCCTGCGGCGGGCTGGCCGTGGCCGTCATCGGGCTGGTGACGGGCGGCGTCACCTTCGGTGCGGGCTCCGAGGCGGTCAAGCAGATGCTGCAGGGCCACGACCAGCTCACGCCGCTGTACACCGTGCTCAAGTTCGTGGCCACCTGGCTCACGGCCTGGTGCGGCGTGCCGGGCGGCATCTTCGCGCCCTCGCTGTCGATCGGCGCGGGCATCGGCGACGCGGTCGCCCAATTGGCCAGCAGCGACCTCGGGCCGGCGCTCATCGCGATGGGCATGGCGGGCTTCCTGGCCGCGGTGACGCAGGCGCCGCTCACCGCCTTCATCATCGTCATGGAAATGGTCGACGGCCATTCGATGGTGCTCAGCCTGATGGCTGCGGCCCTGCTGGCCAGCCTGATCTCGCGGATGATCAGCCGCCCGCTGTACGACACGCTGGCCGAGCACATGGTCGGGCGGGCCATCGGCGCCGACAAGCCGGTACAGCCACCGCCGGTGACCTCCGCCTCGCCATGAAATCCGCGGCGATCTATCATGTCCGGTTGCCCTCGGACGATCGCCCCCTTTGAACTCCAAAGCCATTGAACAAGCCGCCGCCGCAGCCCGCGAGGACGCAGCGGACCGGGACCGCGAACGCGACGCCTACCTGGGCGCGGTGCTCGCCCAGCAGCGCATCAGCATCCGCGGCGCGCGCACCCACAACCTGAAGAACGTCGACCTCGACATTCCGCGCAACAAGCTGGTGGTGATCACCGGTTTGTCGGGCTCGGGCAAGTCGAGCCTGGCGTTCGACACGCTGTATGCCGAGGGCCAGCGGCGCTACGTGGAAAGCCTCTCGGCCTATGCGCGGCAGTTCCTGCAGCTCATGGACAAACCCGATGTCGACGTGATCGAGGGCCTGTCGCCCGCGATCAGCATCGAGCAGAAGGCCACCAGCCACAACCCGCGCTCCACCGTGGGCACGGTGACCGAGATCCACGACTACCTGCGCCTGCTGTACGCGCGCGCCGGCACGCCCTTCTGCCCCGACCACCACCTGCCGCTGCAGGCACAGACGGTCTCGCAGATGGTCGATGCCACGCTGGCCCTGCCCGACGAGCCGCGCCTGATGATCCTGGCGCCCGTGGCGCGCGAGAAGAAGGGCGAGTTCGTCGAGCTGTTCACCGAGATGCAGGCCGCCGGCTACGTGCGCTTCCGCGTCGACGGGCAAACGTACGAATACAACGACCTGCCCAAGCTCAAGAAGACCGAGAAGCACGACATCGACGTCGTCATCGACCGCCTGCGCGCGCGCCCCGACATGCAGCAGCGCCTGGCCGAGAGCTTCGAGGCCGCGCTGCGACTGGCCGAAGGCCGCGCCATCGCGCTGGAGCTGGGCGCCGAGGGTGCACCCGACAAGGAACACCTGTTCAACGCCAAATTCGCCTGTCCGATCTGCCACTACTCGCTGTCGGAACTCGAACCTCGCCTGTTCTCGTTCAACTCCCCCGTGGGCGCCTGCCCGAGCTGCGACGGCCTGGGCCACCGCGAAGTGTTCGACCCGGTGCGCGTGGTGGCGTTTCCGTCGCTGTCGATCGCCAGCGGCGCGATCAAGGGCTGGGACCGCCGCAACGGCTACTACTTCAGCATGGTCGAGAGCGTCGCCAAGCACTACAAGTTCGACGTCGACGCGCCCTTCGAATCGCTGCCGGCCTCGGTGCAGCAGACGCTGCTGCACGGCTCTGGCGGCGAAGAGATCAAGTTCAACTACACCATGGAATCGGGCAACTTCGCGGGCAAGAAGCTCACGAAGAAGCACCCCTTCGAGGGGATCATCCCGAACATGACGCGGCGCTACCGCGAGACCGATTCGGTGATGGTGCGCGAAGACCTCGCGCGCTTTCGCAACCAGCAGCCCTGCCCCGATTGCGGCGGCTCGCGGCTGCGGCGCGAGGCGCGCAACGTGTTCCTGGTGGACGACGCGGGCCACGTCGGCGCCGATGGCGGCGAGCCCCCGCGCATGGCGATCTTCGAACTGAGCCGCCTCACGCTGCGCGATGCCTTCGCGTGGTTCAACACGCTGAAGCTGCGCGGCGCCAAGGCCGACATTGCCGACAAGGTGGTGCGCGAGATCGGCCTGCGCCTGAAATTCCTCAACGACGTGGGCCTGAACTACCTGAGCCTGGACCGCAGCGCCGAGACGCTCTCGGGCGGCGAGGCGCAGCGCATCCGGCTGGCGTCGCAGATCGGCTCGGGTCTCACGGGTGTGATGTACGTGCTCGACGAGCCCAGCATCGGCCTGCACCAGCGCGACAACGACCGGCTCATCGGCACGCTGAAGCATCTGCGCGACATCGGCAACAGCGTGATCGTGGTCGAGCACGACGAGGACATGATCCACGCCGCCGACCACGTGATCGACATGGGCCCCGGCGCCGGCGTGCACGGCGGGCGCGTGATGGCGCAGGGCAGCTACGCCGAGGTGTCGGCCAACCCCGAGTCGCTCACCGGCCAGTACCTCTCGGGCGTGAAGAAGATCGAGGTGCCGAAGCATCGCACCGCGTGGCTGCCGGCCGTGAAGAAGCCGGCCTTCAACGAAGGCAAGAAGCCCTCGCGCTTCCCACAGAGCCCCGCGGCCGAACGCCGCGCGGCGCGCGAGGCGGCGCACCTGGCCACCCAGACCGACCTGCAGGAAATCCGCGTCGTCGGCGCCACCGGCAACAACCTGAAGAACGTGAGCGTGGCCTTCCCCGTCGGCCTGCTGACCTGCGTGACGGGCGTCTCGGGCTCGGGCAAGTCGACGCTGGTGAACGACACGCTCTACACCGCCGTGGCACGCACGCTGTACCGCGCGCACGAAGAGCCGGCCGCGCACGAATCGGTGGAAGGCATCGAGTACTTCGACAAGGTCATCAACGTCGACCAGAGCCCCATCGGCCGCACGCCGCGCAGCAACCCGGCCACCTACACCGGCCTGTTCACGCCCATCCGCGAGCTGATGGCCGAGACCAACACCGCGCGCGAGCGCGGCTACGGCCCGGGCCGCTTCAGCTTCAACGTGGCCGGTGGCCGCTGCGAGGCCTGCCAGGGCGACGGCGTGGTGAAGGTCGAGATGCACTTCCTGCCCGACGTGTACGTGCCCTGCGAGGTCTGCCACGGCCAGCGCTACAACCGCGAGACGCTCGAGGTCCAGTACAAGGGCAAGAACATCGCGCAGATCCTCGAGATGACGGTCGAGGTCGCGCACGAGTTCCTGAAGGCCGTGCCGACCATCGAGCGCAAGCTGCGCACGCTGCTGGACGTGGGCCTCTCCTACATCAAGCTCGGCCAGTCGGCCACCACGCTGTCGGGCGGCGAGGCGCAGCGCGTGAAGCTCGCGCTGGAGCTGAGCAAGCGCGACACCGGCCGCACGCTGTACATCCTCGACGAGCCGACCACCGGCCTGCACTTCGCCGACATCGAACTGCTGCTGAAGGTGCTGCACCAGCTGCGCGATGCGGGCAACACCATCGTCGTGATCGAGCACAACCTGGACGTCATCAAGACGGCCGACTGGCTCATCGACATGGGCCCCGAAGGCGGCGCCGGCGGCGGCACGGTGGTGGGCGCAGGCACGCCGGAAGACATCGCGGCGAACGAGACGAGCCACACGGGCCGCTACCTCAAGCGCCTGCTGTAGCAGGCACCGCCTGCACGAATGCCCGGGCCACGCCACAATCGCGGCCCATGCCTTCCTTCACCCCGCGCCAGTTCGTTCTTCTCGTGCTCCTGACCCTCGCGTGGGGTTTCAACTGGCCGGTGATGAAGCTCGGCGTGGCCGACTACCCGCCGCTGGCCTTTCGCGCGATCTCGATCTGGCTGGGCGTGCCCGTGCTGGCGCTGGCACTGGTGGTGATGAAGGTGCCGTTCCGCGTGCCGCGCGCGGCCTGGCCCGAGCTGGTGTGGCTGGGCGCGACCAACATGTTCGTCTGGCACGCCTGCATCATCCTGGCGGTGAAGGCGCTGTCGGGCGGACGCGCCGCGATCCTGGGCTACACGATGCCGGTGTTTTCGGCGGTGATCGGCGCGATGCTGTTCTCGGCCGTGCTCACGCGCCGCGCGTGGACCGGCGTGGGTGCCTGCGCCATCGGCGTCGGACTGCTGCTGTGGCACGAGCTCACCGACTTCGCGGGCCGCCCCGGTTACGTGGCGCTCGCGCTCGTGGCCGCCGCCACCTGGGCGCTGGGCACGCAGCTGCTGCGCCATACGCGCATCGGCCTGCCGACGCTCACGCTCTCGTTCTGGATGACGCTCATGACGGCCGTGGTGATGACGGTGCTGTCGTTCCTGTTCGAGCGCGACCAGTGGCGCTCGCCGGGCGCCGTGACCTGGGGGTCGATCGCCTACAACGCGGTGCTGATCTTCGGCTTCGCGCACGCGGCATGGTTCTACCTGGCGCGCGGCCTGCCGCCGGTGGCTTCGACCCTGAGCGTAATGTTCATCCCCGTGCTCGGCGTGTTCAGCGGCGCCGTGTGGCTCGGCGAGGTCGTGCACTGGCAGGACTGGGTGGCGGTGGCGCTGATGATGGTCGCCATCGCCTCGGTGCTGCTGCCTTCACGCAGCAGCAGCGCGAAGGCCTGAACTCAGGTCGTCGTCTGCACGTGCAGGCGACTGGTCTTGCAGCGGTGCAGCGCGCGGTAGTGCTCCAGCGGCCGGCCGTTGGCGCCGTAGGCGATCGACTCGATGCGCAGCAGTGGCTCGGGCTGCGGCAGGTCGAGCAGGCGGCAGGTTTCGGCGTCGGGCAGCACGGCGTCGATCCAGCGTTCGGCGCGCACCAAGCGCACGCCGTACTGGCGGCGCAGCACGTCGTACAGCGACCGGTCGTCCAGCCGCGTGCGGTGCAGGCCCGGCGCCAGGTCGGCGGGCACGGCCGTTTCGACCAGCAGGCGCAGCTCGCCATCGACGCTGCGCAGGCGCTTGAGGCCGACCACCTGCGCGTCTTCGGCCAGGCCGAGCGCGGCGGCTTCCTGCGCGGTGGCGGTGCGCAGTTCCTGCACGAGGATCTGCGTGCGCACCGAGCGGCCCTTGCGTTCCATCTCGTCGGAGAAGCCCAGCACGGTGGAGACGAAGTCTTCGTCGCGCTCACGCGCCGACACGAAGGCGCCGCGCCCCTTGATCTTGTAGATGAGGTTGTTGCGCACCAGGTCGGCCAGCGCCTCGCGCACCACGATGCGCGAGATGCCGAACTGATCGCCCAGCTCGGCCTCGGACGGCAGCTTGGCGCCGATGGGCAGCACGCCCTGCAGGATCTGCAGGCGGATGGCGTCGCGGAACTGCGCCCACAGCGGCGCGTCGGAGTTGCGGTCGAGCGAGGTCGACGCGGTGTCGGTAGCGGTGGGGGTGGTGAGGGTCACGTTAGGTCGGGCCGAGGACGGGGCTGGCCATCAATGATGCATCGAAAGCGGAAGGCGACGGCTCGTTGGCCGCCACCGGCTGCAGGCGCACGCCGTGGCGCTCGCGCAGCGCGGCGGCGCAGGCGCTGAGTTCCTGGTGGGCGCGGACCGCATCCCAGCCGAGGGCTTCGGCGGCCACGGCGGCGATCTCGGCGAGCGCCTCGTCGGTGACCAGCCCGCGGATGGCCAGCAGCGTGCGGCGGATCACGAGGTCGTCCAGGTGCACCACGCCGGTCTCCATGCACAGGTAGGAGAGTTCGGCCGCCGAGTACTCGGGCGCGTGCTGCAGTGGCGTGTCGCCCGAGGCCGCGAGGCGCTGCGCCAGCGGCAGCGCCTTCGAGCCGTAGCGGCGCAGCAGACCCAGCGCGCGCGCGCGGCCCAAACCCGAGGTCGCCGTCATCTTGTCGACGAAGCGCTCGGTGGTGGCCGCGTCGGCGGGCAGCTCGGCGCCGCCGCCGATGGGCAGCGACTCGGTCGAGGCAGTGCGCGAGCGGCCCAGGTGGCGCAGCACGTGGTCGGTGGCCTCCTCGGCCAAGGCACGGAAGGTGGTCCACTTGCCGCCGACGAGGCCGACGATGGGCACGTCGCGCGTCGCGCTCGGCGGGTCGACCACCACCGAGTGGTCCCGCGAGATCTGCCCCGGCTTGTCGGCATCGGAACGCGCGAGCGGGCGCACGCCGACGTAGGTGTAGATCACATGGTCGCGGTCGAAGGCCATGTTCGGGAACACCTCGCGCAGCACGTCGATCAGGTAGTCGATCTCGGCCGGCTCGGTGACGATCTGGTCGGGGTCTTCCACCGGGATGTCGGTGGAGCCCACCAGCACGCGGTCGAGGAAGGGATAGACGATGCACACGCGCCCGTCCACCGCCTCGAAATAGGCCATGCGGCCTTCGAGCGCATCGCGCAGCGCCGGGTGGTCGAGCACGAGGTGCGAGCCCTTGGTGCCCATCACGCGCGGGCCGGCGCCGCCGAGCACGGCATTGCTGCGGTCCAGCCAGGCGCCGGTGGCGTTCACCACGGTGTCGGCCGTGACGCGCACCAGCGCGCCGGTGATCTCGTCGCGCAGCGTGAGGATGTTGCCCGCGCAGCCCGTCACGCGGCAGTAGTTGGCCGCGGCTGAGCGCGGCTGGTCGCGGCAGGCGTCGCCGATGAGTTCGAGGATCAGCCATTCGGGATGGCTGATCCAGGCGTCGAAGAAAGTGGCGGTCCAGCGGATGGCGGCGCGGAACAGGCGGCGGTCGTTGGTGGGCACGCGGCTGATGCGGTGGCCCGGCATCACGCGCTGGCGACGGCCCAGCAGGTCGTACAGGCGCAGGCCCGCGGCCACGGCCAGCAGGCCGCGCGTGCGTTGCGGCGGCGTGCGACCGAAGAACTTGAGCGCGCTGCTCAGCAAGCCACCGAAGAAGCTCGACAGCGGCACCACGGTCTTCAGCGGCTGCACCAGGTGCGGCGCGTTGCGCAGCAGCAGGTTGCGCTCGCGCGTGGCTTCGGCCACCAGCGAGAAGCTGCCGTTCTCCAGGTAGCGCAAGCCGCCGTGGATCATGCGCGAGGGCGCGCTGCTGGCACCGGCACCGAAGTCGCCCTTGTCGACGATGAGGCAATCGACGCGCTGCAGCGAGAGGTCGCGGAACACGCCCACGCCGTTGATGCCGGCGCCGACGATCACCGTCGAAAAATGACGCCCCTCAAGAGAGGCCGGGCGGACGAAAGGCAGTTGCCAGGCGCTCATGACGCACCGCCCGCGAGATGGTTGAAGACTGGAGACATGCGATCGATCAGTTCGTTGAATTCGGCGTTGAAATCGGCATGGGCCCGCGCGTCGCGCGCGTCGGGCTCAATGAGTTCGCAAGGCGCGCGCAGCGGGCTGGCGGGGCCGGCGTCGTCGAGGTCCTGCGACATCGCGGCATAAAGCGCGGCGCCGCGCGCGCCGGTTTCGTCGTCGGCGCAGCGCTCGACCGGGTGGCCCAGCAGCGCCGCGAGCAGACGCACGAGGCGCGCGTCGCTGGCACCGCCGCCCAGCACGCTGGAGGCCGACACGGGCAGGCCCTGCGACGCGAGGCGCGCCGTGTGACGCGCATGCAGCGCGGCCACGGCATCGACGACGGCACGCGCCATGTCGGCCGGTGTGTGGTGGCTCTTCAGCCCGACGAAGCCGGCCGTGATGCCGCCCCCGCCGTTGATGAAGGGCAGAAAGCGCAGCCCGTTCGCGCCCAGCGGCACGCCCATGGCCAGGTCGACCACGGCGCGCGCATCGGGCAGCCCGAGCGCGCCGGCCAGCCACGCGATGTTGGCCATCGACGAGGGGCTGTTCTCCATGTACAGGCGCTCGCGCGTGCGACCGAAGTTCACGAGCGCGGCGACCTCGGGCTGGGGTTCGATCACCGGGCCGATGACGGCGTTGACGCACCACGTGCCCAGCACCGACACGGCGCGGCCGCGGTCTTCGGCGCCGATGGCGGTCATCGAGGCGAGCAGGTCGATGGCCCCCATCGCCACCGGAATGCCGGCGGGCAGGCCGCACAGCGCCGCCTCTGCAGCGCGCAGCCGGCCCATGGTCTGACCGCTGGGCACCAGCGGGCCGAAAGCGCGCGGGCCGAGGCCGGCGATGCCTGCCGCCTCGAAGGCGAAGCTCGACCAGTCGCCGGTGGCCAGCGTGAGCAGGCCGGCGGTGCTGGCGTCGCTCGCGTCGGTGGCGATCTCGCCGGTCAGCAGGAAGCCGAGGTAGTCCTTGGCGAACAGCAGGCGGTGCAATTCGCCGCGCTGCACGGCGTCGGCGCCCAGCAGTTCGGCCGCGATCACCGTGGGCTGGCCGGGCCAGGGGCGGCAGCCCACGTCCGCGAACAGCCGGTCGCCATGGCGCACCGACAGCGCGAGCGCGCGGGCATCGGCGCGCTGGTCGGTGGAGGCCACGGCGCGGCCGCCCACGAGTTCGTGCTGTGCATCGAGGGCGTACAGGCCCGCGCCGTGGCCGGTGCAGCCGATGGCACACACATCGGCCGCGCGCGGGCCGAGCTGGCGTGCCACATCGCCGAGCACCTGGGTCAGCCCGGCGCGGATCGCCGCCGCATCCACCTCGCATCCGCCGCCGGGCAGCCGCGCATGCCGCAGGGGCAGGCGCGACACGGCCAGGCTGCGCCCGCTCCCCGCGTCCAGGGCCAACGACTTCAGGCTGCTCGAGCCCATGTCGATGCCGATCAGTATTTTGGTCTTCATGTCATAACAGCTTCGGCGGAAAAAAAGACTGTCACCAGTAGCGTTTCCCCTAGTTATCTAGTGAAACGGCCCGCCATTACATTCTATCCTGTCATAACAACTGTCGTGACACCACGGTCCACAGGTCCGCCATGAAACGGCGGGCCGAAAGCTCTGCCAGTCAACGTGAGGAGACAAAGAATGAGGCGTAATTTCCTGAAGTCCGCAGCCGCTGCCGGGATCGGTCTGGCCGGTGCGAGCGCGTTCGCGCAACAGCAATCCGCAGCCCCCGCAGCCGGTGCCGGCCTGCGCGGCAATGCCAGCGACGTCTACGTGATGAACGTGATGGTCTCGGGCGTCGAGTACTGGTTCCCGGTCTACGAAATGATGAAGCAGCTCGGCCGCACGCTGGGCGTTCGCACCCGCTACACCGGCACGCCGGAGTACGACGTGAACAAGCAGCTCGCATCGTTCGAGCAGGAACTGGCGCGCAAGCCCGCCGGCATCCTGCTGCACCCGATGAACCCCGATCCGTTCATCGAACCCATCAACCGCGCTGCGGCGATGGGCATCCCGGTCGTGACCTTCGCGGCCGACTCGCCGAATTCGAAGCGCACCTCGTTCATCACCTCCGACAACGACCGCGAAGGCAACCAGGCCGCCGACGCCATCGCCGCGTCGCTCAACGGCAAGGGCGAGTACGCCGTGCTCGAGAACCCGGGCCAGGACAACCACGACCGCCGCATCGCCGCGTTCGTCAATCGCATGAAGACCAAGCACCCGGGCATGAAGCTGGTCGGCCGCGCCGCCAGCAACCAGGACCCGAACAAGGCCTACCAGGCGGTGCTGAGCCTGGCGCAGGCCAACCCGAACCTGGGCGCCCTCTTCATGCCCGAGGCCAATTCGGCGCTCGGCGCGGCGCAGGCCAAGGTTGAGACCAAGAAGAACATCAAGGTGATGTGCTGCGACGTGAACGCCAAGATCCTGGACATGATCAAGTCCGGCGACGTGTTCGGTGCCATCAACCCGAACCAGGGCATGCAGGGCTACATGGGCATGATGATGCTGTTCCTGGCGAAGAACCCGGGCCTCATCGACCCCATGAACGACGCCAAGCGCAACGGCACCAACCCGATGGCCGTGCCCTTCCTGGACAACGGCCTGGCCGTGGTGAGCAAGGCCAACGCCGACGACTTCTACTGGGACAAGTACCTCGCCCGCCGTGGCACCAAGGGAATCGGCGAGTGAGCACCCCTGCCGCATTGCTTGAACTGCGCGGCATCGCGAAGCGCTTCGGCGCTTCGCGTGCGCTCTCGGGCGTGGACTTCTCGCTGCAGGCCGGCGAGATCCACGCCCTGTGCGGCGAGAACGGCGCGGGGAAGTCGACGTTGATGAACATCATCGACGGCATCCACCAGCCCGACGAAGGCACCATCGTGCTGCGCGGCGACACCGTGGTCATCGACGGCCCCGCGCACGCGATGCGCCTGGGCATCGGCCTGGTGCACCAGGAGATCGCGCTGTGCGCCGACGCCACCGTGGCCGAGAACATCTTCATGCCGGAGATCAACACCGGCAAGCAGGCGTGGATGAACTTCTCCGCGCTGAACACGCGCGCCGCCAAGGTGCTGGCGCGCCTGGGCCAGGACATCGACCCGGCCGCGTTCGTGCGCGACCTCAGCATTTCGAACCAGCAGCTGGTGGAGATCGCCAAGGCGCTCACGCTGGACTGCAAGGTGCTCATCCTCGACGAGCCCACCGCCGCCCTCACCGACAACGAATCGGCCGCGCTCTTCAAGGTGCTGCACGACCTGAAGGCACAGGGCATCGGCATCATCTACATCAGCCATCGCATGGCCGAGATCTTCACGCACTGCGACCGCGCCACCGTGCTGCGCGACGGGCGCAATGTGCACAGCGGCCCGCTGGCCGAGCTGACGCCCGACGAGCTGGTGCGCCGCATGGTCGGGCGCGACCTGGGCAACTACTACCCGCCCAAGCAATCCACGAATGCCGCTGACACCAACGCGGGCCCCGTGCTCGAAGTCGACGGCATCGCCGACGACGATCGCGTGCACGGCATTTCCTTCACGCTGAAGCGCGGCGAGATCCTCGGCATCGCCGGGCTCATGGGCGCCGGGCGCAGCGAGCTGGCCGAAACCATCTGCGGCCTGCGCCCCGCGCGGCGTGGCCAGGTGCGGCTCAACGGCAAGACGCTGGCCATCCGCAAGTACAGCGACGCGGTGCGCGAGGGCATCGCCTACCTCAGCGAAGACCGCAAGGCGGCCGGCGTGTTCCTCGATCTGCCGATCGCGCAGAACATCTCGTCGATGGCACTGCGCCGCGTCAGCTCGGCCATGGGCCTGCTGCAGCGCGCCACCGAGCACCGGCTCGCGGTGCAGCTGGGCGCCAAGCTCAACCTGAAGTCGGACGGCGTGGCGATCGAGGTGTCCAGCCTGTCGGGCGGCAACCAGCAGAAGGTGGCGATCGCCAAGCTGCTGGCCACGCAACCGGCGGTGCTGCTGATGGACGAGCCCACGCGCGGCGTGGACGTGGGCGCGAAATCCGAGATCCACCACATCCTGCGCGACCTGGCCGACCAGGGCGTGGGCGTGGTGGTGATCTCTTCCGAACTTCCCGAGATCATCGGCCTGTGCGACCGCGCACTGGTGATCCGCGAAGGGCGGCTGGCGGGCGAACTGGCCCATGACGAGATGACGGAGGAAGCCCTGCTGCGGCTGGCCTCCGGACTTTGCGAACCCGAAGAGGCAATGGCATGAACTTTCCGACCAGAATCGACGCAGGCGCTGCGGCCACGGCCACAGCCGGCTCCCTGCAACCCCGCCGAACAGGAGACGACCCCGTGAAGCAGGCCAACAAGCTCACGAGCATGCGCGAAGCCGGGCTGGTGATCATCATCCTGGCGCTGTGCGTGGCGATGAGCTTCGCATCGCCCTACTTCCTCACCTGGGACAACGTGCGCGCGATGCTGCTGTCGTTTTCCATCGAGGGCATCGTGGTGGTGGGCATGACCATCCTGCTCATCGTCGGCGGCATCGACCTGTCGGTGGGCTCGGTGGTGTGCTTCGCGATGGTGGTGACCGGCAAGCTCTTCCTCATGGGCATGGACCCATGGCTCGCGAGCCTGGTGGCCATCGGCATGTGCGGCCTCATCGGCGCGATGATCGGCGGCTGCGTCACGCGCATCGGGCTGAACCACTTCATCGCATCGCTGGCCTTCATGGTGATCGTGCGCGGCCTGTGCCTGGCGCTCACGCAGGGCACGCCGCAGTCGCTGTTCTCGTTGCCGGCCGAGTTCAAGTTCATCGGCCAGGGCACGCTGTTCGGCGTGCCGGCCGTGATCCTGATCTTCCTGGCGATCGTGATCGTGAGCGACTTCGTGTTGCGCCGCTCCACCCTGCTGCGCCGCGTGTTCTACACCGGCAGCAACGAGAAGGCCGCGCTGTACGCCGGCATCCGCGTGGGCCGCGTGAAGTTCTGGGTCACGGTGCTGTGCTCGGCTTCGGCGGGCCTGGCCGGCGTGATCTACACGGCGCGCTTCGGCGCCGCCACGCCCACCTTCGGCATGGGCATGGAACTCAACGTGATCGCGGCCGCCGTGATCGGCGGGGCCAGCCTCAAGGGCGGCTCGGGCACCGTGCTCGGCGCGGTGCTGGGCCTGGCGCTGCTGTCGGTGGTGACCAGCTCGCTGATCCTGCTGGACGTCTCGCCCTACTGGCAGGACGTGATCAAGGGCCTGATCCTGCTGGCGGCCGTGACCATCGACCACATCCTGAACACGAGAAAGACCAAGCGATGAGCAGTGCAAAGCCAATGAAGAAGACCACCCTCGGCCCCTCGGGCATCGAATGCTCGGCCATCGGCCTGGGCACCTGGGCCATGGGCGGATGGATGTGGGGCGGCGGTGACAACGCCGCCGCCGTGATCGCCATCCAGGCCTCGCTCGATGCGGGCGTGAACCTGATCGACACCGCGCCGGCCTACGGCCTGGGCCGCTCCGAGAGCATCGTCGGCACCGCGCTCAAGGGCCGCCGGCAGGACGCCGTGATCGCCACCAAGTGCGGCCTAGTGTGGCACACGCAGCAGGGCACGCACTTCTTCGACGAAGACGGCCACCCGGTGTACCGCTACCTCGGGCGCGACTCGATCTTCCACGAATGCGAAGAGAGCCTGAAGCGCCTGCAGACCGACTACATCGACCTGTACATCACGCACTGGCAGGACCACACCACGCCCGTGGCCGAGACCATGGACGCGCTGCTCGCGCTCAAGAAGCAGGGAAAGATCCGCGCCATCGGCGTGAGCAACGTGACGCCCGAGATCCTTTCCGAGTACCTGAAGCACGGCCCGGTCGATGCGGCGCAGGAGCGCTACAGCCTGATCGACCGCGAGATCGAGACCGCGCTGGCGCCGCTGTGCAGCGAGCACAACGTGGCGGTGCTGGGCTACTCGTCGCTGGCGCTGGGCCTGCTGGCCGGCCCGATCGATCCCGCGCGCGAATTCAAGGGCGACGACCAGCGCGCCACCAACCCGCGCTTCAGCGAAGCCAACCGCGCCAAGCTCAAGGCCTTCTTCGACGCGCTCGAGCCGCTGCGCACGCACCTGGGCTGCTCCTTCGGCCAGATGATGATCGCGTGGACCGTCGCGCGCGGCACCGTCTCGGTGGCGCTGTGCGGCGCGCGCGTGCGCCAGCAGGCCATTGAAAACGCGGGCGCCGGTTCGGTCGTGCTCGACGGCGAAGCCCTGCAGCTGATCGATGCCGCGGCCAAGCGCCACCTGGATGCGCTCGCCTGAGCGCGCCCGCCTTTCTTCCCATCCTTCCTCAACACGGAGTTCTTCCTTCATGTCGAAAGACAAGACCGCGCGGCTCAACCGCCTGCTGCACAACGGCCGCTGCCTGGACATCGCGCTCGACCACGGCGTGTGCAACGAGCCCACCTTCCTCGACGGCCTGGAGGACATGCCCGGCGTGATCGACAAACTCGTGGCCGCCAAGCCCGATGCGATCCAGCTGAACTACGGGCAGTCCGACCTGCTGCAGAACCGCCCCGGCCGCGAGCGCCCCGCGCTGGTGATGCGCCTGGACATGGGCAACCCCTACAACGCCACCCGCCACCGCGTGATGTGGGCGCTGCTGCAGAACCAGGACGACCCGGTGCTGCCCGCGGTGCAGATGGATGCGGCCTGCGTGGTGGTCAACCTCTTCATGCTGCCCGACGAGCCCGACCTGTTCCGCCAGTGCGTGCAGAACATCGCGCGCGTGCGCGCCGACTGCGACCGCTACGGCATGCCGCTGATGATCGAGCCGCTGGTGATGCAGGCGCCCACCGCCAACAGCCGCTACTCGGTGGACGGTGACGCCGAGAAGATCGTCACGCTCACGCGCTTGGCGCGCGAGATGGGCGCCGACATCGTCAAGGCCGACCCCACCACCGACCCCACCGACTTCCACCGCGTGGTGCAGGCCGCGCGCTGCCCCGTGCTCGTGCGCGGCGGCGGACGCGAAGACCTGCAGCAGGTGTTCGCGCGCTCGCGCGTGCTGATGGACCAGGGCGCCGTCGGCATGGTGTACGGACGCAACGTGTACCAGCACGCCAACCCCTCGGCGGTGGTGAGCGCGCTGATGGCCATGATCCACAACGATGCGAGCGCCGAAGCGGCCTGGAGCATCTACGAATCGGGTGGCGTGAAGTAACCACGCCGCACTGACGCCTCCGCGAGGAGGACCGAGAGAGCAAGAGAGAAAGAAGCTGTACGGCGGGCAACGCACGCGTTGCCCGCCGGGGGTGCGCCTGCGCGCGCACTTTGCATTCAGAGCGACCGAGCGAATCGAGTGAACCGAAGGACAAGAGGGTTCCTGCGAACTTCAAACAACCTGGAGGCGACGATGAAGATCCGGTATTTCCTGATGGCGTTGATGGTGCCGTGCGTCACATTGCTGACGCATGCGGCGATCACGGGGGTCAGTCCGATGACGACCCTCAACAACATGGCTTCAGCGGTCTCGGCGGCGGTCGCCGATCCGCTGCCCCTGCAGGGGCCGGGCCTGGGCAACCTCACCTACACCTCGGCGGAACTGTTCAAGCCGGTGTCGATGATCACCAGCCCCAACCACCCGCTCGATCCGGCGCACAGCAGCGCCTACGAGTCGCGCGAGGTGCCCGCTACGTACCCGGGCCGCAAGGACTACGGCATGAACGCCGGCATCATGGTCAACGGCTACTTTCTCACCTCCTTCGCACCCGACAGCGGCCTCGGCCCGGGCGGCTTCCTGCTGTACGACGTGTCGAACCCGCGCCAGATCAAGCTGGTCAAGAAGATCTACGAGCCTGAAGCGCGCACCAAGGAGTTCCGCGAGACGCACTCCTTCGGCACCGCGACGATCGCCGGCAAGACCTACGTGGTGCTGCCCAGCATCAACGGCGTGGAGTTCTGGGACTTCACCGACGTCAACGACATCAAGCAGGTGAAGAAGCTGGCGCTGCCCGGCGTCAACGCCGGCGACTACGAGAACGTGGCCTGGCAGCTCTGGTGGCAGGCGCCCTACCTGTACGTGGCCTCGGCGGGCCGGGGCGTGTTCATCGTCGACGCGCGCGATCCGGCCAACGCAGTCGTCGCCAACCGCGGCGCCGGCAAGCCCAACCCGGTGCCCACGGGCGAGCTGGGCAACTTCCGCGTCGGCCCGATCTTCACCATGGGCAACACCATGGTGCTGACCGCGATGGAAAGCAACGGCGGCTTCTCCAGCCTGGACATCTCGGACCCGCTCAACCCCAAGGTGCTCGACGCCATCGTCGGCACCACGCCGTTCTATTACGCCACCTGCTTCGACGGCCGCAACCTGCACGTCTCCGCCCGCAACAGCGGCGCCAAGATGTACAGCTACGACCTGAGCGACCGCACGCACTTCGTGGCGGAAGACAACCGGCTGGTCATCGACGAGCAGCTGTACTGCGCCACGCAGGACAACTACGTCATCCAGGGCGCGCAGACCCGCATCCACAAGGTCGATGTGAGCAACCCGCTGAACCACGTCGAGGTGGGCCGCGGCGGCATCCTCAGCGAGACCGATCCGAACTTCTCGCACTCCGACAACGGCCAGGTCGCGATGTTCGGCAACCTGGTGTTCGTGGGCAACGATCACGGCTCGGGCAGCGGCTTCGTCGTGCATTCGGTGGACCCCGACATCACCAAGCCCGAAGTGAAGCAGGTCTCGCCCGCCAACGGCGCGAAGCAGCAGGCGCTGACCTCGCGCATCGGCATTGGCATGACGGACAACATCCGCCCCGAGAGCGTGAATTCCAACACCTTCATCGTGCGCCCGGTGGGCGGCAACACGCTGGCGGGCACCTACAGCGTGCAGCTGGGCATCATCAACTTCTCGCCCGACGTGCCGCTGTCTCCGGGCACCAGCTATGAAGTGTTCCTGCCGGCCAACGGCGTGAAGGACTATGCGGGCAACGCGATTGCCGCCGACTACCGCTCGACCTTCAACACCGGCAACGCGACCGACATCAACCTGATGCACTACTGGCCGCTCGCGGGCAACCTCGGCGACCAGATCGGCGCCAACAACGGCACCCCGGGTTCGGACGCCTTCGAGAGCATCGGCCTGAACTTCGCCAACCGCACCGCGGGCGTGCCGCTGAAGAACGACACGGTCGCCACCGTGCTCGGCGGCACCGCATCGCTGAGCTTCTACATGAAGACCACGCAGGCCGGCGGCGCCAATTCGTGGACCGCGCCCGGCATCTTCGGGCGCGACCAGTCGGGCGGCGCGGACGACGTGTTCTGGGGCTGGCTCGACACCGCCGGGCGCATCAAGCTGTCGGTGGCCAACGACGCCGGCACCGCCTCCACCGCGGCGGTGAACGACGGCAACTGGCACCACGTGGTGCTGACGCGCGACGCGGCCTCGGGCGCGCAGGCCGTGTACGTCGACGGCGTGAAGACCACGTCGACCGGCTCCACCGGCACCAAAGGCCTGTCGAACAAGTTCAACCTGCTGGGCCAGATCCAGGGCAACACCGCACTCTTCAAGGGCTCGCTGGCGGAAGTGCGCGTCTACGGCCGCGTGCTCACCGACACCGAGGTGAACACGCTGCGCGGACAGGCCGTCATCGGCGACCCCGGCCTCGGCGGCGGACCGAAGATCGTCAACGGCCAGGTGGTGTTCAACCCCGCCACGCTGGGCAGCGCGGGCGCGCAGTTCCGCTGGAACTTCGGCAACGGCGTGCAGACGGCCTACTCGAGCCAGGCCAACTACACCTACACCTACAGCAGCCCCGGCCACTACACCGTGACGCTGACGGTGAAGGACGCCAGCGGCCGCGAGACTTTCTACACCTACAACCTCACCGTGATCGTGCCGGTCACGGCGCAGGCGCCGACGCACACCACCAACATCGCGGGCGACGCCAACTCGGTGTACTCGGTGAACCCCGACAGCGGCACGGTCGCCGCTATCGATGCACAGACCCTGGCCAAGCGCTGGGAGACGCGCGTGGGCGACGAGCCCAAGACGCTGGCCGTGGGCCCCGACGGACGCATCTGGGTCACGGTGCAGGGCGAGGACAAGCTGGTGGCGCTCAACGCGGCCGACGGTGCCGTCTCGGCCACCGTGCCGCTGGCGTACGGCAGCGGCCCGTACGGCGTGGCCTTCACGCCCAACGGCACGAAGGGCCTGCTGACGCTGGAGAGCAAATCGGTGCTGATGAGCTTCGACCCCAGCAGCGGCGCCACCACCGGCGCGGTCGCGCTGGACGGCAACCTGCGCGGCATTGCCGTCAACGCCGACTCGCAGGTGGCCTACGTCACGCGCTTCAAGTCGAAGATGACGGGCGGCCAGCTGCACAAGGTGAACCTGCAAAGCATGAGCGCCATGACGACCATCGCGCTGCCGGTGGACACCACCACGGTGGACACCGAGAGCCGCGCGCGCGGCGTGGCCAACTACCTGAGCCAGGTGGTGATCTCGCCGGACGGCACGCGGGCGGTGCTGCCTTCGAAGAAGGACAACATCGTGCGCGGCAAGTTCAGGGACGGCAACAACCTGGTGCACGACCAGACCATCCGCTCCATCCTGTCGCAGGTCAACCTGCAGACGGGCGCCGAGGTGTTCTCCGAGCAGATCGACTTCGACGACCGCGCACCGGCGCGCGCCGCGCTGTTCACGCCGGCCGGCGACTACATCTTCGTGGCGCAGATGGAAGGCAACCGCGTGGCCATCGTCGATCCGTACAGCCGCACGGTGCGCGGCGAAATCAACGCCAGCAGCGCGCCGCACGGCCTGTACCTGGACGCGACGCGCAAGCGCCTGTTCGTCAACAACTTCCTGGCGCGCTCGGTGTCGGTGCACGACGTGGCGCAGGTGCTGACGTCCGAGTCGGCGGCCCCGACCTTCCTGCAGAACGTCATGACGGTGGCGCAGGAGCCCATGTCGCCGGCCGCGCTGCGCGGCAAGCAGGTGTTCTACAACGCGTCCGACCGTCGCATGAGCAAGGACAACTACATCTCCTGCGCGAGCTGCCACGCGGACGCCGGCGACGACGGCATGGTGTGGGACTTCACCCAGCGCGGCGAAGGCCTGCGCCGCACCATCAGCCTCATGGGACGGCGCGGCATGGGCCACGGCAACGTGCACTGGACGGCCAACTTCAACGAGCTGCAGGACTTCGAGAACGACATCCGCAACGAGTTCGGCGGCACCGGCTTCCTGACGAACGCGGACTTCGCGGCCACCTCCGACCCGCTGGGCGCGCCCAAGGCCGGCAAGAGCGCGCAGCTCGACGACCTCGCGGCCTACCTGACGTCGTTGAACAAGTACATGCGCAGCCCGGCGCGCGCCGCCGACGGCAGCCTCAGCGTCGACGCGGCGCGGGGCCAGGCGCTGTTCACCTCGGCGCAGTGCGTGAGCTGCCACACCGGCGCGACCTTCCGCGACGGGCAGCGGCACGACGTGGGCACCATCCAGCTCTCGTCGGGCAAGGGCATCAACCAGCCGCTGGCGGGCGTGGGCTTCGATACCCCGACGCTGCTGGGCACCTGGAACACCGCGGCCTTCTTCCACAACGGCCAGGCGGCCACGCTGCAGGACGTGCTCGCCGGCGGCCACGGCAACGCCAGCAGCCTGCCGGCGGCCGACGTGGTGGCGATCCGCGAGTACGTGCGCTCGCTCGACAACGACCCGACGCCCACCATCACCCGCATCCGCTCGAACCTCAACCCGACGATGTGCGTGAACATCAAGGGCGTGTCGACCGCGAGCGGCGCGCTGGCGGTGCAGTGGCCCTGCGGCAATGCGAACAACGAGAAGTTCACCGTGACCAGCCTGCCCGGCGGCTACCTGCAGTTCAAGGCCGAGCACAGCGGCCTGTGCCTGGCGCAGAACGGCACCGCGACGACGAACGCGGCGGTGGTGCAGGTCGCCTGCTCGGCCGGCGACACCACGCAGTGGAGCCAGATGGGCAGCGCCCTCAAGAACCGCGCCTCGGGTTCGTGCCTGGACGTGCCGAACAGCTCGACGACGCAGGACACCGCGCTCATCACCTGGACCTGCAACGGGGGCACCAACCAGAGCTGGACGCAGATGCCGTAACCCCCTCGTCCCCGGTCGCGGGGCGCTGAAAGCCGGCCGTTTCGACGGCCGGTTTTTTTTCGTCTGGACGCTTCTGAAACATGACCTCTCGCGTCATGGATCGCACGCACCCGTTCTGGAACAGTGGGTGCATCGATTCATCAACCACCAGGAGAAAAAACCATGACCGGCTTCAACATCCTCCCGCTCGCCGTTGCCCTGCTGATCGGCATCGCCGCACTGGGTTCGTGCCTCGGCATCGCGCTGGTCGGCCAGAAGTTCCTCGAAGGCGCGACGCGCCAACCCGAGCTGGTCGACACGCTGCAGACCAAGTTCTTCCTGGTCGCGGGCGTGACCGACGGGGCCTTCATCATCGCGACCGGCATCGGCCTGTGGTTTGCAACAGCAAGTCCCTTTGGCTGAGCGCCATGAGGGGCGCGATTGGCACCATTCGTGCTAGTACCGTTGACACCAAATTGTTTATGGCTAAAGTATTTAACTATCAACAGTTCAGTTGCTTCAACCCTTCCCTAGCCGGAGAACCCGATGCGTCCCTCGTTCCTGAAATCGCCCGCGCTGCCGCGCACCCTGCTCTCGCTGCTGCTGTGCGGCGCCGCCCTCGGTGCCACGGCCGCACCGGTCAAGGTCGGGCTGGCCCTCGACATTTCGGGGCCTTTCGCGGCACTGGGCGCCGAGGCGCGTGACGGTTTCGCGCTCGGCATCAAGCAGCTGGGCGGCAAGCTCGGCGGGCAGGACGTGGAATTCGTGCAGGCCGACATGGCCGGCAGCCCCGACCAGGCCAAACAGCTGGTCGACCGCATGATCCAGCGCGACAAGATCGACATCTTCAGCGGCCCCATCGGCTCCAATGTGGCGCTGGCCGTCGGCCCGACGCTGTTCAACGCCAAGGTGCCCTACCTCTCGGCCAACGCCGGCCCGAGCCAGTTCGCGGGCGCGCAGTGCAGCCCCTATTTCTTCGGCACCGCCTACCAGAACGACCAGTTCCACGAGGCCGCCGGCAAGTTCGCGCAGGACCGCGCGTTCAAGAAGATCGTGCTGATCGCCCCCAACTACCCGGCCGGCAAGGATGCACTGGGCGGCTTCAAGCGCCAGTTCAAGGGCCAGGTGGCCGACGAGCTGTACACCAAGCTGGGCCAGATCGACTACGCCGCCGAACTCGCGCAGCTGCGCGCGGCCAAGCCCGACTCGATCTACTTCTTCCTGCCCGGCGCGATGGGCATCAACTTCATCAAGCAGTTCGTGGGCGCAGGCCTGTCGAAGGACATCACGCTCGTCACCAGCGGCTTCTCGGCCGACGAGGACGTGATCGGCGCCGTGGGCGAACCCATGCTCGGCCTGTTCAACACCTCGCACTGGGCGCACGACCTGGACAACGCCGCCAACAAGGCCTTCGTGGCTGCGTTCCGCAAGGAGTACAACGGCCGCTACCCGTCGGTGTACGCCGCGCAGGCCTACGACGCGATCCTCGCAATGGACGCCGCCGTGAAGCAGGCGGGCGGCAACGCGCAGAACCGCGAAGCCGTGGTCGCCGCACTGAAGAAAGCCAACTACGCCTCGACGCGCGGCACCTTCAAGTACGCGAACAACCACTTCCCCATCGAGAACTTCTACCTGCGCGTGATCGGCAAGGACGCGCAAGGCAAGGTGACGAACAAGCTGATCAACACCGTGCTGACGAATTACGGCGACAGCTACGCCAGCAAGTGCGCGATGAAGTGATTTCCCGCGTCTTTTCATGAGCGGAATTCTTGTCCTCGAGCAATTGCTCAACGGCATCGGCTACGGCCTGATGCTCTTTCTTCTGGCGGCGGGCCTCACGCTGGTGTTCGGCATCATGGATGTGCTGAACCTCGCGCATGGTTCGCTGTTCATGGCCGGCGCCTACGTGGCGGCCGAGGCGCACACGCGCACCGGCTCGTTCGCCGCCGCCATCGTGGTCGCGGTGCTCGTCACCGTGGTGGTGGCGCTGCTGATCGAGGTGCTGCTGATGCGCCGCCTCTACAAGCGCGACCACCTGGCGCAGGTGCTCGCCACCTTCGGCGTGATCCTGGTGGCCGACGACATCGTCAAGATGATCTGGGGCCCCTCGCCCGTGATGGCACCGACACCGGCCGCGCTCTCGGGGCCGGTCGAGCTGATGGACGGCCTGCCCTATCCCTCGTACCGGCTGGTGGTGCTCGCGGGCGGCCTGCTGATGGCGCTGGCGCTGTACGTGCTGGTGAACCACACGCGCATCGGCATGCGGGTGCGCGCGGGCGCGTCCGACCGGCCGATGGCCGAGCTGATGGGCGTGCGCGTGGGCCGCATCTTCAACGGCGTGTTCCTGCTCGGCGCGGCGCTGGCCGCCCTCGCGGGTGCGCTCATGGGCCCGATCGTCGCGGTGCAGGTGGGCATGGGCGAAGCCATCCTGATCCCGGCGCTCGTGGTGCTGGTGATCGGCGGCATCGGCTCGGTGCGCGGCGCCTTCGTGGCCGCGCTGCTGGTCGGCGTGGTCGACACCATCGGCCGCGCCTTCGTGCCGATGCTGCTGCGCGCCACGCTGCCGCCCGCCACCGCGGCCGACCTGGGACCGCTGTTCGCCGAGGTCGCGATGTACGCGCTCATGGTCATCGTTCTGATCTTCCGGCCCTCGGGCCTCTTCTCGGCCCGCGCATGAAACCCTCGTCACGCACCTTCGGCCTCGGGCTGCTTCTCGTGGCGCTCGCGGCCTTTCCGCTGGTCGCGCCGCTGTTCGGGCTCGAGTTCTACATCGGCTTCGTGCGGCGCGTGCTCATCGTCGCGCTGGCCGCCGCGAGCCTGAACTTCATCCTCGGCTTCGGCGGCATGGTGGCGCTCGGGCACGCAGGCTTCATCGGCATGGGCGCCTACACCGTGGTCGCGCTCAGCGACGCGGGCGTGATGTCGGCCTGGGTGATGTGGCCCCTGGCCGCGCTGGTGGCCGGCGTGGTCGCCGCGCTGATCGGCACGGTGGCGCTGCGCACGCGCGGCGTGTACTTCATCATGACCACGCTGGCCTTCGCGCAGATGCTGTACTTCGTCGTCGTGTCGCTGCGCAAGTACGGCGGCGACGACGGCTACACGCTGATGTCGCGTCCCACGCTGCTGCCGGGCCTGGACCTCGGCAACGAATCGACCTTCTACTGGGTGGTGCTCGTGGTGGTGGCGCTCGCGCTGTGGTGGCTGCACCGCGCCACGCAAGCGCGCTTCGGCCATGCGCTCATGGGCATCCGCGACAACGAGACGCGCATGCGCGCGCTGGGCTATCCGGTGTTCCGGCTGCAGCTCGTGGCCTTCACCGTCGCCGGCGCGATCGCCGGGCTGGCCGGGGCGCTGCTGGCCGGCGGCAACGGCTTCGTGAGCCCGGCGACCATGCACTGGACGCAGTCGGCCACGCTGGTGGTGATGGTCGTCATCGGCGGCCTCGGCCGCAGCTGGGGCGGGCCGGTGGGCGCGATCGTCTGGCTGGTGCTCGAAGAAGTGTTGAAGCAGCACACCGAGCACTGGCACATGCCGCTGGGCCTGTTGCTGATCGCCGTTGCTCTCTGGGCCCCGCGCGGCCTTGCCGCGTTGTCGACGAAACGCAGAACGGTCGCAGCAGCAGCGGCCTCCGCGGCGACTGCCGCAGGGAGCGCCAAGCCATGAGCCTTTTCAGAATCGAAGGGTTGGTCAAGCGCTTCGGCGGCCTGCTGGCGACCGACCATGTGAACCTCACAGTGGAGCGCGGTGAAGTGCATGCGCTCATCGGGCCCAACGGCGCGGGCAAGACCACGCTGGTGAACCTCATCACCGGCCTGCTGCAGGCCGATGCGGGCCGGCTGCTGCTCGACGAGCAGGACATCACCGCCTACAAGGACCACCAGCGCGTGGCCGCCGGCATGTCGCGTTGCTTCCAGGTGACGCGCGTGTTCGCGAAGGAAACGGTGCACGACAACCTGATGCTCGCGGCGCAGGCCCATGCGGGCAGCAGCCTGCGCTTCCTGGCGCCGCGCACGAACGAACGCGACCTGGTCGACCGCGCCGTCGCGCTGGCCGACCGCGTGGGCCTGGGCAGCGAGCGCCACCGCATCGCGGGCACGCTGCCGCACGGCGCGCAGCGCGCGCTCGACGTGGCGCTGGCGCTGGCCGCCGAGCCCAAGCTGCTGCTGCTCGACGAGCCGATGGCAGGCATGGGCCCCGACGAATCGGCGCGCATGGTCGACCTCATCGAATCGCTGCGCGAGTCGATGGCCATCCTGCTGATCGAGCACGACATGGACGCCGTGTTCCGCCTGGCCAACCGGCTCACGGTGCTGGTGCAGGGCAAGGTGCTGATGAGCGGCACGGCCGACGAAGTGCGGGGCCACCCCGATGTGCAAGCCGTGTACCTCGGCACCGAAGCGGAAGGACACGCATGAGCACCACGACCACTTCGACCGCGCTGCTCGAAGCCACATCCATCGAAGCCGGCTACGGCGCCAGCCAGGTGCTGTTCGGCATCGACCTGCGCGTGGGCCCCGGCGAGGTCATGGCGCTGCTGGGCCGCAACGGCATGGGCAAGAGCACGCTGCTGAAGGTGCTGACCGGCACGATCGCGCCGATGCGCGGCGGCGTGCAGTTCTGCGGCACGGCCATCGGCGGCCACCGGCCCGACGCCATCGCGCGGCGCGGCATGGCCATCGTGCCCGAGGGACGCCATGTGTTCCCCAACCTCAGCGTGGACGAGCACCTGCGCGCCTTCGCGCGGCCCCGCCCCGGCAGCGCGCCGCGCTGGACCGTGGAAGCGCTCTACAAGCTCTTTCCGCGGCTGTCGGAACGCAAGGCCAACGCGGGCAACCAGCTCTCGGGCGGCGAGCAGCAGATGCTGGCCATTGCGCGGGCGCTGTCGACGCACCCGCGCCTGCTGATCCTCGACGAAGCCACCGAAGGCCTCGCGCCGGTGATCCGCGAGGAGATCTGGCATTGCATCGCCACGCTGAAGTCCGAGGGCGAAGCGATCCTCGTGGTCGACAAGTACGTGCAGCGCCTGCTGCCGCTGGCCGACCGCCACGTGATCCTCGAACGCGGGCGCGTGGTGTGGCAGGGCGACTCGGCCGCGCTCGACGCCGACCGCTCGCTGTGGGCGCGCTACCTGGGCGTCTGAGTCGGCTGCGTTCGCTGCCGCGGACGGCACGCCAGGAAGTTGGCCCACGTCACGCGGTCGCGGCCGATCCACTGGCTGTCCCACTGCATCTGAAGGCCCGCCGTCGCCAGCGCTTCGGCGAAGCTGTCTTTCGCCCAATACACGGTCTGGTAGTCGCCCTGGGTCTCGCCTTCGCCGATGCGCATGGCCGCGAGGAAGACCCCGCCGGGCGTGAGTGCGTCGAACACCTTGCACAGCACCGGCGCGATCTGCGCGCGGTCGACATGGATCAGCACGCACATCGCCAGGATCGCGCTGTAAGGGCCGCCCAGCGCATCCGTGACGACGTTGAGCAACTCACCTTCCTTGCCGCGCTCGGCCTGCAGGTCGAGAAACGCCTGGACCGCATCGGTGCGCCTCACGACCCCGCCCAGGGATTCGACGAGATCGGCGTCCTGCCCCGTCCCGGAACCGATCTCCAGCACGGTGCCGCCGGCGGGCACGCACTGCATCATCCGGCGCAACGCATCTTCGATCTCGGGCGGCCGGTGGCCCGCCACGATCGCGTTGTAGTCGCGGGCGGAGGCTTCGTAGGACGCAATGGTGCGGTCCATGTGCCTCTGCACCGAAGCAGGAATTGTCATGCACGCCTTTCCGCTGCGTCGGGCAGCCGACGAGCGCAAAGACTAGGCCCGGGACATCGCCGGGCGCACGGGACAACTACCTAGGACCCAAGCACTACACCCCGCACTACTCGGGCGCGGCGTCGAGCCGCAGGATGAGGTCGCGGCTCGCCTGGTTGAGACCGACCACCTCCACCACGCTGCCGTGCTTGCGCAGCCGCTCGACCGCCTTGGTCAGCGCGGCCACGGCGGTGACGTCCCAGAAATGCGCCTGCGCCACGTTGATGCGCACCGGTGCGCCGTCGATCTCGCGCACGTCGAAGGCGTCGACCAGCATGTCGGCCGAGGCGAAGAACACCTGGCCCGTCACGCGGTACACGCGCGCGTCACCCTCGCCCACCTCGGCATGCACCTGCAGCAGCCGCGCCACCTTGAAGGTGAAGAACACGCCGCTGAGCATCACGCCGGTGGCCACGCCCGCGGCGAGGTTGTCGGTGGCGACGGTGACCGCCACGGTCGCGAGCATCACGGCGCTCGACATGCGCGGATGCCGCACCAGCGTGCGCAGCGAGCCCCAGTCGAAAGTCGAGGCCGACACCATCACCATGATCGCAACCAATGCCGCCACCGGCACCTGCGACACCCAGGGCTTGAGCAGCACCATGAGGATCAGCAGGAAGGCGCCGGCGAACAGTGTCGACAGCCGGCCGCGCCCGCCGTAGCGCACGTTGCTTACCGTCTGGCCGATCATTCCGCAGCCCGCGATGCCGCCGAAGCAGCTGGCCGCGACGTTGGCGATGCCCAGCCCGCTGCACTCGCGGTTCTTCGAGCTGGGCGTGTCGGTGAGGTCGTCCACCACGCTCGCGGTCATCATCGATTCGAGCAGGCCCACCATCGCGATCGCGAAGGCCGGCAGCGCGATGATGCGCAGCGTCTCTAGCGTGAGCGGCACCGACGGCAGCGCGAACGCCGGCAGGGCGTCGGGCAGCTGACCGAGGTCGGCCACGGTCTTCAGCGGCAGGCCGAGCCACTGGCCGGCCAGTGTCACCACCACGATGCACACCAGCGGCGACGGCACCGCCGTCGTCAGGCGCGGCAGCAGGTAGATCACGGCCAGCCCGAGCCCGACCATGGCCCAGGTCGCGGCGTTGGCGCCGATGAAGTGCGGCATCTGCGCCGCGAAGATCAGGATGGCCAGCGCGTTGACGAAGCCGGTGCGCACCGACGAAGACACGAAGCGCATCAACACCCCGAGCCGCAGCAGGCCGAACACGATCTGCATCGCGCCCGCGAGCACGCCCGCGGCCAGCAGGTACGGCAGGCCGTGCGCATGCACCAGCGGCGCGGCCACCAGCGCGACCGAGCCGGCCGCGGCCGACACCATCGCCGGCCGGCCACCGGTGAAGGCAATCACGAGGCCGATGACGAACGATGCGAAGAGGCCGACCGCCGGGTCCACGCCGGCCACGAAAGAAAAGGCGATGACTTCGGGAATGAGCGCGAAGGTGGCGACGGCGCCGGCCATCAGCTCGCGGGGAATGCTCGGGCACCACTCGGTGCGCAGGCGACTGTGGGAAGAAGACATGGAAAGCGGCAACGGTCCGCGGGCGCCGCAAGGGCGCCGCGATGCGGAACAGGAAAGAGAAGAAGGAGGCCGGCGTGCGACCCCCGTGCGGATGGCGACGGCCGACCACAGCCGCCGCGCTTCACGCCGTCCGCGTCAGGGAGGCGTCGGCCGCGAGCAGCCCGACTGCCGGCGGCGGATGGGGAAGCGGGGCATCCGGGAACACATGGGCGCCGATTGTAGGGAGCGGCAGGTTCAGACCGAGCGCGTGATGCCGCCGTCCACGCGCAGATTCTGCCCCGTGATGTAGCCCGCGCCTTCGGAGGCGAGAAAGCCGATGGTCGCGGCGATCTCGGCGCTGCGGCCGTAGCGGCCCATCGGGATGCGTTCGCGGAACACTTCTTTCTCGGGCAAGCTGTCGATGAAGCCGGGCAGCACGTTGTTCATGCGCACGTTGTGCTTGGCGTACTGGTCGGCGAAGAGCTTGGTGAAGGCCGCGAGCCCGGCGCGGAACACGCCCGAAGTCGGGAACACCGGGTCGGGCTCGAAGGCCGCGAAGGTCGAGATGTTGATGATCGCGCCGCCGCCCTGCTTCACCATGTGCGGCGCCACGAGGCGCGCGGGGCGCACGGCGCTCAGGAAGTAGACGTCCATGCCGCGGTGCCAGTCGTCGTCGCTGATCTCCAGGATCGGCGCGCGCGGGCCGTGGCCGGCGCTGTTCACGAGCACGTCGATACGGCCCCATTGAGAGATGACCTGGTCCACGAGACGTTGGATATCGTCGTTCGACTGGTTGGAGCCCGTGACGCCGATGCCGCCAAGTTCCTTTGCCAGCGCCTCGCCCTTGCCCGACGAGGACAGGATGGCGACGCGAAAGCCGTCGTCCGCGAGCTTGCGGGCCGCGGCGGCGCCCATGCCGCTGCCACCTGCCGTGACGATGGCGACTTTCTGTTCAGACATGCGAGGTTCCTTCCTTCGGATGAAACCCCGTAGCCTACCCCTCGATGCGCCGGTGCGCTGGATGTCGTGGTTCAGGCCACCGGCACCGTGGCCTGCATCGACGGCCGCTGGTTGAACGCCGCGAACCACTTCGCGCTGTTCGGCGCCTGGGCGCGCCAGTCCACCGAGGGAAAGCGGAAGTCCATGTAGCCCAGCGCGCAGCCGAAGGCGATGGTGCCGATGTCGACGCGCGCGCCGAACGACGGTGCCGCCGCCTCGAGCCATTCGAGGCCGGTGCGCACCTTGTCGAGCTGGCCGTCGGTCCAGTCGCTCCAGCGCAGCGCCTCGGGGCGCAGCATGGTCTCGTAGCGCGCGAGCAGCGCCGCGCCGGTCATGCCGTCGGCCAGCGAGAGCTCCGTCAGCCGCGCCCAGCGCTCGGCACCGGCGGCAGGGAACAGCTGGCCGCCGTGCATCGTGTCGAGGTACTCGCAGATCACGCGGCTGTCGAACAGCACCTGGCCGTCGTCGGTGAGGAAGGTCGGCACCTGGCCCAGCGGGTTGTTCGGGAGGATGCGGGCGTCGCGCTTCACCGGGCCGGCCGCGCTGGGCAGCTTCTCGATGCGGTCGGCCACGCCCAGTTCGTGGGCCACGACCATGCACTTGCGCACGAAGGGGGATGCGGGAGAGAAGAAGATCTTCATGGCCGGAGCGAGCGGGTGGGTTTTGAATAAAGCAGGGCGGTCAGCCCGTGATCGGCGTGCGCGCCGTGCCCGGCTTGCGGATGCGCAGCATGCCCTCTTGCGCCGTCGAGGCCACGAGGCGGCCGTCGCGCGTGTAGATGCTGCCGCGGCACAGGCCGCGCGCGCCGCCCGCGCTGGGCGAGTCGACCACGTAGAGCAGCCAGTCGTCGAAGCGGAAGTCGCGGTGGAACCACATCGCGTGGTCCAGGCTCGCGGGGCGCACCTGGCCGCTCATGAAGCTCAGGCCGTGCGGCAGCATCGCGGCGCGCAGCAGGCCGTGGTCGGAGGCGTAGGCCAGCAGCGCACGGTGCACCGTCAGGTCGTCGGGCAGCGGCGCGATGGCGCGCATCCAGATCGCGCTCTGGTTCTCGATGGGGCGCACCTCGGGTCGCATCAGGTCTTCGGGGTCGACGCGGCGGTACTCGATGCCGTGCGGCTGGATGGCCTTGGAACGCCAGGGCTCGGGCAGGCGGTCGCCGAGCGCGATGCGCTGGTCGAGCTCGCTGGTCAGTCCCTCGGGGCCGTCGACCCCGGGCATGGCGAACTGGTGCTCGACACCTTCGTCCACGGTCTGGAACGAGGCCGACATCTCGAAGATGATGCGGTCCTGCTGGCGCGCCACCACGTGGCGCGTGGTGAAGCTGCGGCCGTCGCGCACGCGGTCCACGCTGTACTCGATGGGTGCGTGCTCGCCGGGCAGCAGGAAGTAGGCGTGCATCGAATGCACCGGGCGATCGGCGCCCACCGTGAGGCTCGCGGCCCTCAGCGACTGGCCGAGCACCTGGCCGCCGAAGACGGCGGGCGTGCCGATGTCCTCGCTCTGCGCCCGGAAGCGGTCGTCGCCCAACGGTTCGAGCTGCATGAGGGAGACAAGGTCGGCGACGAGGCGGGCGGCAAGAGCGGGTTCGGGGGTCATCGGGAAGAGGAATTCAGCGCAAAAAAGCAGCCTGCAACGATAGCAAAGGCCGGGCCCGCCCGCTGTCGCGGCCCGGTCAGCGCGCCCTGCAGCGCCTACCGGAAAACGCAGAAATCGACGATGCGCGCGCGGCAGGTGTAGTCGGTGCCGCCCTGCACCACGGCCACGGGCACGCCTTCGACCAGCGGTGCGCCGTCGGCGCTGTAGGACAGCGGGGCCGGCGCGGGCGCCGTGGCGGGACCGCTGGCGGTCTCCTGCTCGACATAGCGCAGGTCGTGCGAGCGCGAGAAGTCGACCATCTCGGCCGCGCGCAGCGGCTTGGCCGCATAGCGGGTGCCGGTGACGGTGCCGAAGTAGCGCAGCGCCGTGCCGGTGCGGTCGCCGTACTTCACCTCGGCCTTGCCGAAGCCGGTCTGGACCAGGAAGGCCTGCTCCTCGGGTGTCAGGTCGGCGTCGAAAGCCAGCAGCATGTACTGGCCCTCGAGGCTCTGGTCGCGCGCCACCTTGAGTTCGCCGAGCAGGGCCGGCGTGATCTTGGCGCGGCTGTCCCAGCGCAGCATCGATGCCACGGCCGGGTCGCCGCCGAACACGTAGTGGTACTTCTCACCGGCAATGACGATCTTGCGGCCGTCCTTGCTGGCCAGGAAGCTCAGCAGCGGGTCCTTGCCGTGCACCGGCGCGCCCTCGGGCGTGCTGGCGCAACCCGCCACGAGCAGGCCAAGCGCGGCGCAGAAGAAAGCCAGCCGCACACGGCGCGCGGCGGCGGTCGACAACGAAAGGAGCTTCATCACGTGTCGTTCCGGGTTCGGGTTAGTTCATCCAGCCCCGGACTCTAGCGCCGTGTCGCCTTCAGCGGTCGAGGTCGACGCCGTCGGCCAGCAGCTTTTTCTGCAGCGTCGCCACATCGACCGCCGCGAAGCGCCCACTGCCCAGCGACGCCGCCGCCGTGCCCGCCGCCTGCCCCATCACGAAGCAGCCGCCGCTGGCGCGCGCGGCCGACTGGCCTTCGTGCGTCATCGAGGCGCAGCGTCCAGCCACCAGCAGGTTGTCGACCGTCTGCGGCACCAGCATGCGCCATGGCAGGTGGTTGTAGGCGTTGGCTTCGTCGCGCGGGAAAGCCCACTCGATGCGGCCGTCGGCGTGCATTTCCATCGGCCAGGCGTTCAGGCCGATGGTGTCGTCGAAGGTCGCGGAGCCCAGGATGTCCTCGCGGCCCAGCGCATACAGGCCCTGGATGCGCCGCGTCTCGCGGATGCCGACTTGCGGTGCGATCTCCACGATGGCCGACGGCGCGAAGCCCGGCACCTCGGCCTGCAGGAACTTGAAGTACGCGGCGATCTGGCGCCGGCCTTCGAGCTCGCCCTCGCTGAGTTCGCGCGCATCGACGCCGTTCATCGCTCGGCCTTCGGCGTTGCGGATCTGCGTGACGTTGGCGCGCCACTCGCGCGGGTCCTTGTTGGGCCGCAGGATCGCGCCTTCGCGCGGAAAGCTGTACTTGCCCGGATGCTGCTGCTCGGCGCGCGCCATGAAGCCGTTGATGGCCGAGAACTCGCCCACCGCTTCCAGCGCAGCCGGCGCGTCGACCTGGCCGATGCGGAACATGGTGGTCGGGAACAGCCCGCTGCCGTGGCCGTCGCCCACCTCGAAAGGCACGCCCGCGAAGGCGGCCACGTCGGCGTCGCCGCTGGCGTCGATGAAGGCATTGGCGCGGATCGCCTGGCGGCCCGACTTGGTCTCGACCACCAGCGCGGCGATGCGCGCACCGTCGTGCAGCACCGCCGCGGCATACGCGTGGAACAGCATCTGCACACCGGCCGCCGTGAGCAGCTGGTCGGCGGCCAGCTTGTAGGCCGAGGTGTCGTACGAGCGCACGCAGATGCGCCCGCCCATGCCGTTCTGCGGCGCGTTCATGCCGTTGAAGCCGGCGATGCGGTCGATGAGATCGTCGACCACGCCGCGCACCAGCTGCGTCATCTCGCCGCGGCGCTTGCCGTACAGGCCCGCGAAGTTGGTCACGCCGCCGGCGGTGCCCATGCCGCCGAGGAAGCCGTAGCGCTCGACCAGCAGCGTGCGCGCGCCATGGCGCGCGGCGCTCACGGCGGCAGCGATGCCGGCGGGGCCGCCGCCGACCACCACCACGTCGAAGTCGCCGAACACCGGCAGTGAGCGTGCCGGTTCGGTCAGGGTCGTCTGCTGAACGGTCATTACTGGAGCTTGATGCCTCGCGTGGAAATGATCTTGCTCATGATGGCCGCCTCTTCCTTCACGCGCGTGCGCATGCCGTCCGGCGAGGTGCCCACGGCCTGCCAGCCTTGCTCGAAGAGCTTGCGGCGCACATCGGGGTCTTTCATGACGATCTCGATCTCGCGGCTGATGCGCGCCTGTGCGGGCTTCGACAGGCTGGCCGGGCCGAGCAGCGCCACCCACACCTCGAGGTTGAAGTCCTTCACGCCGGCATCGGCCAGCGGGGCGATTTCGGGCACCAGCGCGCTGCGCCCGCCCGTGAGGCCGACGGCCTTGAGCTTGCCGGCGCGGATCTGCGGCATGGCCACGCCCGGCGGGATCAGGCCCATCTGCACCTGGTCGCCCAGCATGCCGGTGACGACCTGCGGGTTGCCCTGGTAGGGCACGTGCTCGGGCTTGAAGCCGTTCACGCGGCTCTTGAGCAATTCCATGCCCAGGTGGCCGACCGAGCCCACGCCCACCGAGCCGTAGTTCCACTTGTCACCGGCCTGGCGCGCGGCGTCGAAGAAGGCGGTGCCCGAGGGCAGGCTGTTCTGCGCCACGAGCACCAGCGGCGCGGTGGCGATCAGCGAGAGGTAGGTGAAGTCCTTCGCCGGGTCGTATGGCAGCTTGGGGTACAGCATCTTCGACGACGTGAGGTTGCCGTTGATGACGATGCCCAGCGTGTGGTCGTCGGTGGCCTTGGCCACCTGGTCGGCCGCGATGTTGCCCGAGGCACCGGCCTTGTTGTCCACCACGACCGGCTGGCCCAGCGCCTTCGACAGCGGCTCGGCGATGGTGCGCGCCGCGATGTCGGGCGTCGATCCGCCCGGGAAACCCACCAGCAGGCGGATCGGCTTGGTCGGCCAGGCGGCGGTGTTGTCAGCGTGGGCGGCGAACGGCAGTGCCGCGGTGGCGGCCAGGCCGCAGGCGATCAGGAGGGCTCTCTTGGAAGCGTGCATGGGAGAAAAGTAAACAAAAGCAAAAGACGGCCAGCTTAACTGCCTTGCATGCAACATGAAACTGGCGATTCGCCCGTGGGACACCGCAGAACCGGCTTTGCCGGGCTGCAGGTGTCGCCCCCGGCAGGGGGTTGGCGAAGCGACACGAAGTGCGCGAAGCCTGGGGGCGAACCTCAATCCAGGCTGATGTTGCCCCGGCGCACCAGCTCGCCGTAGATCTTCGACTTGGCCTCGGCATTGCGGCCGATCTCCTCGGGCGACCAGGCCAGCGGCTCGAAGGCGAAGGTGTCGAAGCGGGCGCGGATCTCGGGGTCGGCGATGACCTTGGCCACGTCGGCGTTGATCTTCGCCTTCACGGCCGCCGACACGCCCTTGGGCGCCAGCAGCGACACGAAGGAATTGACCTCCAGCGACGCCGGGCCGCCGGCCTCGGCCATGGTCGGCACGTCGGGCATCTGCGGGATGCGCTTGGGCGCGGCCACGGCGATGTAGCGCAGCTTGCCGGCCTTGTAGATGCCCTGGCTCGACGGAATGCTCGCGAAGGCCCACGGCACCTCGCCGGTGCCGACGTTCGAATACAGCTGCGAGACCTCGCGGTACGGCGCGTGGCGCATGCGGATGCCCGTGAGCGCCTCGAGTTGCTGCGCGCCCAGATGGCCCGGGCTGCCGACGCCCCACGAGCCATAGACGATGGCCTCGGGGTGCGCCTTGGCGTCGGCGATCAGGTCGCCCATGGTCTTCCACTTCGAGTCGCTGCCCACGGCCACGAAGAAGGGCGTGCGAAAGAGCGACGCCACGGGGTCGAAGTGCTGCAGCGTCACGAAGTTGCGCGACTTGTACAGGTGCGGCAGCGCGGCGATGTGCTCGCTGTCGAGTTGCAGCAGCGTGTAGCCGTCGGGCGCGGCGCGGCGCGCCTGGTCGATGGCGATGAAGCCGCCGCCGCCGGGCCGGTTGTCGACCACCACGCGCTGGTTCCAAAGGCGCGAGAGCTTGTCGGACACCAGGCGCAACACCGCGTCGGGGCCGCTGCCGGCCGCGAACGGGGTGATCAGCGTCACCGGCTTGCTCGGGTAGTCGCTGCCCTGGGCCCACGCGCCGGCGGCGGTGGCCAGGGCGAGGGTGCCCGTGATCAGTTTTCGAATGAATCGCATGGCATGTCTCCTTGGCCTGTGGCCTTGTCTTTGGTTGGAAAGGTTGAGGGGATTTCGTTTCAGCGCGACGGCGATGCGTCGCCGAGGCAGCTTTCGGGGCGCCAGGCGTAGAGCCACTCGACCGCATCGTAGAAGCGCTCGGGCGTGCGACCGGTCCACAGGCTGTTGCGCACCAGGCGCTCCACACCCTTGGCGTGGTACAGGCGCCCCATCTCGCGCACCGACAGCACGACGCGCGCACTGCGCGCGATGCGGGCCTGCTCGTAGCGCTGGAAGGCGGCGGTCATGTCGAAGTCGCAGGCCTTCACGGCCTCGCCGAGCGTCACAGCGTCTTCCAGCGCCATGCACGCGCCCTGCGCGAGGTACTGCATCATGGGATGCGCCGCGTCGCCCAGCAGCGTGGCCGGGCCGTCGCTCCATCGCTCGACCGGGTCGCGGTCGGCGGTGCTCCAGCGCCGCCAAGAGGTCGGGCGATCGAGCAGCTGGCGCGGGCGCGCATGCACGCCCTCGAAGTACGACAGCACTTCGTCCTTGCTGCCGTCGCTCACGCCCCACTCCTCCTGCTCGCGGCTGTGGAAGGTGACGACCAGGTTGTATTGCTCGCCGTGGCGCAGCGGGTAATGCACGAGGTGGCAGTTGGGGCCGGCCCAGACCACGGGCGCGTTCCAGCGCAGGTCTTCGGGCATGTCGGCCGCAGGCACCACGGCGCGGTACACCACGTGGCCCGAGACGCGCGGCGCGTCACCGATCAACTTCGCGCGCACCACCGACTTCACGCCGTCGCAGCCGACGATGGCGTCGGCCTGGAAGCGGCGGCCGTCGCGCGTGACCGCCGTCACGCCGCGCGCACCGATGTCCAGCGCCTCGACCTGCGCCGAGGTGTGGAAACGGATCAGCGGATGCTGCTTCACGGCCTCGTGGATCGCGCCATGCAGGTCGGCGCGGTGGCTCACCGCATAGGGGTTGCGAAAACGCGCGCGGAAGGCCTCGCCCACGGGCACCGAGGCCACCTCGGCGCAGTCGACCGCGTCCATCATGACCAGCCGGTCGGTGAACACCGAGCTGCGGCGCACGGCCTCGCCGACGCCCAGCGCGTCGAGCGCCGCGAAGGCATTGGGCCCGAGCTGCAGGCCGGCGCCGATCTCGCCGATGACGGCGCTCTGCTCCAGCAGGTCGATGGACACGCCCAGGCGCGCGAGCGCGAGCGCGGCGGCCATGCCGCCGATGCCGCCGCCGACGAGCAGCACGGTGGGGGGATTCTTCGAAGAAGTCATCGCGGGCTTGTGCTGATCGGGGCGCTCAGTCGATGCGCACCGTGAGCGACGGCAGGCGCTCGATGCTCACCTTGATCGTCTGGCCCGGCTTCACCGCGCCCACGCCTTCGGGCGTGCCGGTGAAGATCAGGTCGCCGGGCTGCAGCGCGAACAGCGTCGAGAGGTTGGCGATGACTTCGTTCACCGACCAGATCAGGTGCGTGATGTCGCTGTTCTGGCGCACCTGGCCATCCACCTCGAGCGTGATGGCGCCGGCGTTGATCTCGCCCACGTCGGCCAGCGTGCGCAGCGGCGCGATGGGTGCCGAGAAGTCGAAGGCCTTGCCGATCTCCCAGGGGCGGCCGGCTTCGCGCATCTTCATCTGCAGGTCGCGGCGCGTCATGTCCAGGCCCACGGCGTAGCTGTGGATGTGGCTCGCGGCCTGATCGACCGGGATGTTGCTGCCGCCCTTGCCGATGGCGACCACCAGCTCGGCTTCGTAGTGGTAGTTGCTGGTCAGCGAGGGGTACGGCACGGCGCCGGTCGCGCCTTCGGCCACCGGCACGACCGAGGCGTCGTCGTTGGGTTTGCAGAAGAAGAACGGCGGTTCGCGGTCGGGGTCGAAGCCCATCTCGCGCGCATGGGCGGCGTAGTTGCGGCCGACGCAGTAGACGCGGCGCACGGGGAACTGCTTGTCGGAGCCGACGATGGGCAGGCCGACGATGGAAGGGGGCGTGAAGACGAAGGACATGGAAGCTCCTGCCGCGTGGGGCGGCACATCAGACAGACAAGAAAAAGAAGAAGGAAGGTCGCCGGGCTGTCAGGCGTCTTCGAGGAAGGCCTCGCGCAGGATGCCCATGGCCTGCTGCACGGGGCGGTCGGAGAAGCTGAAGAGCACGCTGTCCTCGGCGGGCGACGACAGCCGCAGCGGCGCCCACGAGGGCACGACGAAGGTGTCGCGCGGACCGAAGTCGAAGCGCTGGCCGGCGATCTCGGCCGTGCCGTGGCCTTCCACCACGCTGTAGACGGTGCCGTCGGTGGCGCGGTGCGTCTTGCCGGCAAAGCCCTTGGGCAGCAATTGCAGCTGCGTCGAGATGGTCGGCATCGGCGAGCCGCCGGTCAGCGGGTTGATGTAGCGCAGCTTGTGGCCGAGCCAGGCGTCGGGCGCTTCCTGCACCTGCAGCTGAGCCAGGGCCTCGCGGCTGCGCAGGTAGGGGTAGTTGAAGATCGGCGAGGTGGACGAGGTGTGGTCGTGGCGCACCGGCACCATGTTGTGGCCGAAGCGCGCCAGGCTGTGGCCTTCGGGCCGCGCCACATGCTGCACCTTGGCGTCGTCGTTCTCGGCGAAGCCGGCGTCGAAGAAGCGCAGCATCGGAATGTCCAGGCCATCGAGCCACACGACCGGCTCGGTCACGCCGCCGATGCCTTCGTTGCCGTGGTCGTGCCAGGCCCACGAAGGCGTGATGATGAAGTCGCCCGGGTGCATCGTCGTGCGTTCGCCGCCCACGGTGGTGTAGGCGCCCTTGCCGTCCACGATGAAGCGCAGCGCCGACTGCACGTGGCGGTGCGAGGGCGCGACCTCGCCCGGCATGATGAGCTGCAGGCCCGCATAGATCGACTGCGTGATCGACGCATTGCCCGGCAGCGCCGGGTTCTCCAGCACCAGCACGCGGCGCACGGCCTCCTCGGCGGTGATGAGGTCGGCCGACTCCATCAGCAGCGGGCGGATCTCGTCGTAGCGCCACAGCGCCGGCACGCAGGGGCTCTGCGGCTCGCGCGGCACCAGGGCGTGCAGCGACTCCCACAGCGGCGAGAGGTTCAGCGGGCGGATGCGGGCGTAGTAGTCGCGGCGTTCGGCGGCATTGGCCGGTGCGGCGGCGGCGATGGAAGGGGCGGGATTCATGGGTGGTGTGTCTCCGGGTCGCGCATTGTTGAGCTCCCCCACTATTTCCTCAAGACCGAGAGCCAATACACGGAATTAGAAATTTCGATAATGGTGTCTTTCGCCTTCACCGGAACGCCCCATGTCCAAGCTCGATCTCGAATGGCTCGCCGTGTTCGACGAGGTCTACAAGACCGGCAACGTCACCAAGGCCGCCGAGCGCCTGGGCATGGCGCAGGCGGCGGCCAGCACGGCGCTGAACAAGCTGCGCGCGCACTTCGACGACCGCCTGTTCACCCGCACCGCGCAGGGCATGCAGCCCACGCCGCACGCCGAGCGCATCTACCCCAACCTGCGCGAGGCGCTGGCGCAGCTCGCGCAGGCGCAGGGCAACCGCAGCAGCTTCGAGCCGGCCCGTGCGCAGCGGCGCTTTCGCATCTGCATGACCGACATCAGCGAGGTGGTGCTGCTGCCCGGCCTGCTCGATCACCTGCGCCACGCGGCGCCGGGCGTGCACATCGAGACCGAGATCATCTCCACCCACAGCGGCCGCCGGCTGCAGGACGGTGACGTCGACCTGGCCGTGGGCTTCATGCCGCAGCTGGACGCGGGCTTCTACCAGCAGGTGCTGTTCATGCAGAACTTCGTCTGCCTGGCGGCGCAGAACCATCCGCGCATCGGCGCCAAGCTCTCGCGCAAGCGCTTCGAGGAAGAGGCGCACGCGGTGGTGTCCAGCTCGGGCACGGGGCACGCTATCGTCGACACGACCATCGCGCGCCTGGGCCTGAAGCGCAACGTGGTGGTGCGGCTGTCGAGCTTCCTGAGCGTGGCGCGCATCGTGGCCCACACCGAGCTGATCGTGGTGGTGCCGCGCATCCTGGGCAACGTGCTGGCCACGCAGGAGCCGGTGAAGGTGCTGGCCCCGCCCTTCACGCTGCCGGCCTACGCCGTCAAGCAGCACTGGCACGAGCGCTTCCATGCCGACCCGGGCAACGCCTGGCTGCGCCGCACGCTGGCGCAGCTGTTCAGTGGCAGCTGATAGCTGATTGACAGCTGGAAACCGGCCGCCCGCTCGCATAATCGCGGTCCCCCATCCACAGCCCACAGAACAAAAGGCGCCCCATGTCTTCCATCACCCTCCGGTTCCTGGCCGAACCCAGCACCGTCAACTTCGGCGGCAAGGTCCACGGCGGCACGGTCATGAAGTGGATCGACGAGGCCGGCTACGCCTGCGCCACCAGCTGGGCCAAGCGCTACTGCGTCACCGCCTTCATCGGCAGCATCCGCTTTCACCGGCCGATCATGATCGGCGACCTGGTCGAGGTCGAGGCGCGCCTGGCCTACACCGGCAAGACCAGCATGAACATCTCGGTCGAGGTGCGCAGCGGCGACATGAAGGGCGGCGTGATGGAAAAGACCACCGAATGCCTCATCGTCTTCGTCTCCGTCGATTCGCACGGCCGGCCGCTGCCGGTGGAGGCCTTCGTCCCCGCCACGCCCGGCGAAATGGCCCTGGCCGACCGGGCCAAGTCGCACCTGGACGCCAGCCGCGCAGCGGGCGGCACGCCCTGATCCTGCCCGGGGAGATAGGCGGCGCGCCCTAACCACGGGGCGCCCGGGCGGCTAGAGTCGTGCGATTGCCCCAAAGGAACACACCGCATGGCCACCTCCAAAGACGACAAGACCGACAACTCCTCCGACCGCATCAAGGACTCCGCCCAGCAGATCTGGCTGGCCGGCCTCGGCGCCTTCGCCAAGATGCAGCAGGAAGGCAGCAAGGCCTTCGAGGCGCTGGTCAAGGACGGCGCCGGCATGCAGAAGAAGACCCAGCAGGCCGCCGAAGAGACCCTGGCCCAGGCCCAGCAGCGCATGGCCGGCTTCGCCAGCGAGTTCGGCACCAAGGCCGCCGGTCAGTGGGGCAAGCTCGAGAACATCTTCGAAGACCGCGTGGCGCGCGCGCTCGAAAAGCTCGGCGTGCCCTCGGCCGCCGACGTGGCCGCGCTGCAGGCGCGCATCGAGACGCTCGAAGCCCAGCTCAAGCAGCGCGATGCCAAGACCTCGCCCGTGCGCGCCACGCGCAAGACCGCGACGGCCCCCGCGGCCAAGAAGACCCTGCGCCGCACCAAGGCCGGCTGACATCGTTCTGTAATTGCGGCACTGCACAAAAATTAAGCGCCGCAAAACATGTCCCGCACCGTTCATGGTGCAGCGCACATGCGCTAGAGTGCCCCCAGAAACCAAGAGAAACAACGGGGGCACCGACATGGCAAAGAAGGCGCCACGCCGCACTGCACAGCGCATCCTCGAAGCCGCACTGGATTTGTTCAACCGCTTCGGGGAACCGAACGTCTCCACCACGTTGGTGGCCGGCGAGCTGAACATCAGCCCCGGCAATCTCTACTACCACTACCCCGCCAAGGAAGAGCTGATCAACAAGCTCTACGAAGGCTACGAAGCCGAGCTCCACGAGCTGCTGCACGCCAGCGAAGGCGTGCACGACGTGGAGGACGCGTGGTTCTTCATGCACAGCCTGTTCGAGCTGATCTGGCGCTACCGCTTTCTCTACCGCGACCTCAACGACCTGCTGAGCAAGAACCGGCACCTGGAGACCCAGTTCCAGCTCGTGCTCAAGCACAAGGTGCGCGCCATCCGCCAGCTGATCGCGGGCCTCAGCCGCGCCGGCCACCTGGACATCGACGCGCACGAGGTCGACACGCTGGCCCAGAGCATGGTCGTGGTGCTGACCTACTGGCTCAGCTACGAGTACGTACGCAACCCGCGCCAGGCGCTGGAGCCCGCGCATGCCCAAGGCGCGCTGATGCGCGGCGGCCACCACACGCTGCACCTGCTCGCGCCCTACCTCGCACGCGACCAGCGCCGGCATCTGCTGTCGCTGAGCAATGCCTACAACGGCGAAAACGCCGCCAGCCCCTCCAGCCACGTGCCTCCGACGGTCGATATGGCGGCCTAGAACATCCATGCCCCACTCCGATTTCAAACCGCTCTCGCTGCTGTCCGCCAGCCCCGCTGCCGCCACCGGAACCGGCGCCGAACCCTGGACACCCCTGCCCTACACCGACGTGCCGCGCTACGACGCGCGCAGCCTGCTCACGCACTGGCCGCGCCTGCACGCCGGCCACGCGCTGCCGCCGCCCGCGGCCGGCGCGCCGCTGGCCGAAGGCTGGGCGCTGTACCACAGTGGCGAATTCGAACGCGCCGCCGCACTCGGCCTGCTGCACGGCCCCGACGGCCTGGCACTCGCCAACCAGGCGACCGCGATCTACGCCAACTACCTGGAGCCGCGCGAGGCCGTGCGGCTGTCCATGTTCCGGCAGGTGATCGAACGTGCCGGCGCGCAGGTCGCGGCCGAGCCCGACAACTGCCAGGCGCTCTACTGGCAGGCCTATGCGCTGGGCCGCTACAGCCAGGGCATCAGCGTGGCGCGCGCGCTGGCGCAAGGCCTGGGCACCAAGCTCAAGGGCGCGCTGGAGCACGTGATCGAACTGCAGCCGGAGCACGGCGATGCGCACCTCGCGCTGGCCGCCTTCCACGCCGAGGTGATCGACAAGGTCGGCGCGCTGGTCGGGCGCATGACGTACGGCGTGCGTGCCGAGACCTCGATCGAGCTGTTCGAGCGCGGGCTGACGCTGCACCCCCATTCGGCGGCCGGGATGATGGAGTACGCCCGTGCGCTGCTGATGCTGCACGGCGAATCGCGCACGGGCGAGGCAAACAAGCTGTACGAGAAGGCGGCGGCGCTGACGCCGGCGGATGCGCGCGAGCGGCTGGATGTCGAACTGGCGCGCGCGGGCCTCACGGACTGAATTGGTACCCCCGGGTACCAACCCATTTAAGATGCGCGGCTCGCATTTGTCTCTTTTTTCAACGAACCGCCGACCGCCATGTCCGATCTGAACGCCCTATTCGAAGCCGCCCAGGCCAACTCCAAGCTGCTGGCCGAGCGCCCCGACAACCCGACGCTGCTGAAGATCTACGCCCTGTTCAAGCAGGCGACCGAAGGCGACAACACCGCCAAGAAACCCAGCTTCAGCGACATCGTCGCGCGCGCCAAGTGGGACGCGTGGACGGCCCAGAAGGGCGCCACCGCCGATGAAGCCAAGCAGAAGTACATCGACCTGATCGAATCCCTCCGGGCCTGATCGGCCACCCCGGCTACCCGACGATCCCGCGCTCCTGCAGCGCGGCGATCTGCTCCGCACTCAAGCCGATCTCCTTCAACACCGCCTCCGTGTCCGCCCCCAGCGCCGGCGCATTGCGTCGGTGGCCGGCCGGCGTGAGCGACAGCTTGGGCACGAAGCCCGGCACGGCGAGCCCGCTGCCGTCGGGCATCTTCACCTCCTGCAGCATGCCGCGCGCGGCGTAGTGCGGGTCGGCCGCGATGTCGGCGATGGTGTAGATGCGCCCGGCCGGCACATGCGCGGCATCGAGCGCGGCCAGCACTTCCGTCACCGTGCGCTGCGCGGCCCAGTCGCCGATGGCGGCGTCGAGCATGTCGACCTGCGCCACGCGCCCCGTGTTGCCCGCCAGCGCCGGGTCGGCCGCGAGGTCGGGCCGGCCGATGCAGGCCATGAGCCGCTTGAAGATGCTGTCGCCGTTGCCCGCGACGATGGCGTAGCCGCCGTCCGCGCAGCGGTAGGCGTTGGTGGGCGCAATGCCCGGCAGCGCGCTGCCGGCCGCCTCGCGCACCGCGCCGAACGCGCCGTACTCGGGCAGGAGGCTTTCCATGCAGTTGAAGACCGCCTCGTACAGCGCGACATCGACCACCTGGCCCCGACCCTTCGGAAACTCGGCGCTCACGGTGGCGTGGCGGTGCTGCATCGCCATCAGCACGCCGATCACGCCGTGCAACGAGGCCAGCGTGTCGCCGATCGACACGCCCACGCGCACCGGCACGCGGCCCGGTTCGCCCGTGAGGTGGCGCAGCCCACCCATGGCTTCGGCCACCACGCCGAAGCCGGGGCGGTCGCGGTAGGGGCCGGTCTGGCCGTAACCGCTGATGCGCAGCATCACGAGCGCGGGGTTGGCGGCCAGCAACTCGTCGGGCCCCAGGCCCCAGCCTTCCATCGCGCCGGGGCGAAAGTTCTCGACCAGCACATCGGCCTCGGCCGCGAGCTGGCGCACGATGGCCTGGGCCTCGGGTTCGCGCAGGTCCAGCGCCAGCGAGCGCTTGTTGCGCGACTGCACCTGCCACCAGACGGAGGTGCCGTCCTTCAGCAGCCGCCAGGTGCGCAGCGGATCGCCCGCGCCGGGCGGCTCGATCTTGACCACGTCGGCGCCGAAGTCGGCCAGCGTGCGCGCCGCGAACGGACCGGCGATCAGTTGCCCGAGTTCGACGACCTTGAGGCCGGCCAGCGGGCCTGCGGCGGGAGAAGGAGAAGAAGAGCTTTGCGTCATGGCGCCGAGTGTGCCCCGGCGCCGCCCGGTTCAGGCGAAGCGGCTGCCGCCCTGCGGCGCCTCGAGCAACTCATCGAGGTTGCGCGCGATCTTCTGTTCGATCTGGCCGCCGAAGCTGCTGAACAGGAAGCCCAGCGTCGCCTCGATCCGGAAGGTGTCGTCCGTGATTTCGAACGTGCCGTCGATGCCCGCGCGGCTGAACTGCGCGACGTCGCCGTCGGCGCCTTCGGTGTAGGTGCATTCGAGGCCGTAGTCCTGCTCGACCTGCTGCACCCATTGGCGCGCGACTTCGCGGGCGCCGGCCATGCCCAGCGTGTGGTTGCGTTCGATGTGGATGTCAGACACCGTGATCTCCGTTGTTGTGCGTGTGCTCGGTGCGATCGAGCCTGGTGTGCAGGATGCCGGTGGCCGCCTGCAGCGCGCTGCGGCGCTCGGCGTCGGTCGGCAGCGCGGCGATGCGCCGGACCTCAGTGTAAAAGCGCGGCCAGTCGCGGCCCTGGCGCTCGAAGAGCTGCTCGAAGCTGGGCACCAGGTCGTCGTAGGCGCCCTGCGCACCGAAGGCCGCGTTGTTGGCACGCGCCACCCAGCCGTCGTAGGCGTTCTGGCGCGGGCCGGTCCAGGCCGTCTTCAGCGTGGCGTAGCGGTTGCGGAAGTCGGCCATGGCGGCCTGCTTCAGGGCCTCGACCTTCGTCCAGTCTTTCGCCTTGGCCTCGGGCGATTCGTACACCTGCGTGAGCGCGCGTCGCGTGTTCAGGGCGAGCGCGCGAAAGTCCTGCCGCTGCGCGTCGAACTGCGCGTACTCGCGACGCGCCGCCTCCCCGGCTTCGCGCTGCAGCCACATCGCACCGCCGATGCGTTCGACCGCGGTGGCGTACGACTCGTTGAACACGGTGTCGCCCGACACGTAGAGCACCTGGTGCGCCAGCTCGTGGAACACGATGCGCGCCAGCTCGCCCTCGGGGTAGCCGATGAAGGTGGACAGCAGCGGATCGCCGCCGGCCCAGTTCATCCAGCCGAGCGTGGAATACGCCGGCACGGGGTACACCGCCACTTCGAGGCCGTGGGTCTTCTGCACCTCGGCTTCGGCCTTGGCGGCGGCTTCGTCGTAGTAGCCGCGGTAGCCCACGCAGCCGGCCACCGGGAAGCACCAGCTCTTGAGCGTGAGCGAGTACGGCGGCGCGGCGACCACGTTCCACACGGCGGCGGCGCGGTGCAGGTCGGCGTACGAGGTGTAGCTGCGGTTGTCGGGCAGGCCGAGTTCGCTGGACGCGAAACGGCGGATGCGCTGCGCGAGTTCGAGCTTGGCCTTCAGCGCCGCCGAGGTTGACGGGTCGGCCAGCCAGTCGGGCACGGGCTTGGCCGCGCGCAGGATGCCCAGGTGGCCGTTGGCCGATTGCCAGTAGTAGCCGAGGTCGGCGCAGCCCGTGAGGCCGAGCGTGCCGGCCAGGGCCAACGCGGCCAGCCCCCTCACGCGCGCTCGACCTGCACCAGGCAGTCGTAGAAGGTCGGGCCCCGGCCGATGTCGGTCAGGCGCTGGCTGGTCAGCTCGTTGACGTTGGTGCCGTCCATGCCGAGTTTGCGCCACCAGATGCCCATGCCGTGCACCACACCGCGGCGTGCGCGGCGCGACACCTCGGCGCGGCAGCGGTGCTCGCCGCGCTGGTTGAACACGCGCACCGTGGCGCCGTCCTCGATGCCGCGCGCGGCGGCGTCGTCGGCGTGGATCTCCAGCAGCGGCTCGACCTCGATGGCGCGCAGGCTCGTCACGTTGACGAAGGTCGAGTTGAGGAAGTTGCGCGCGGGCGGCGAGATCATGGCCAGCGGAAACTCGGTCGAGCTGCCGGCCGGCTCCCAGTTGGGCACGTGGTCGGGCAGGCCGTCGATGCCCATGGCCTGCAGGCGATCGCTGAAGAATTCGCAGCGGCCCGAGGGCGTGGGGAATTTGCCTGCCGCGAACGGCGCCTCGGCCAGTTTCAGGCTGGTGAAGCCCTGCGCGCGCAGTTGCTCGAAGTCGATCGCGTTGTCGGCGAAGGCCGTACGGCACAGCGACTCGTCGCTCTCGGCAAAGCAGGGCTCGTCGAAGCCCATGCGGCGCGCCAGCTCGCGGAACACCCAGGCGTTGCTGCGGGCCTCGCCGCGCGGCGCGACGGCCGGCTGGTTCAGCAGCACGTCGGTGTGGCCGTAGCTGCAGTGGATGTCCCAGTGTTCGAGCTGCGTGGTGGCCGGCAGCAGGTAGTCGGCGTAGTCGGCGGTGTCGGTGCGGAACTGCTCCAGCACCACCGTGAAGAGATCTTCGCGCGCGAAGCCCGCCGCCACCTTGGCCGACTCGGGCGCCACCGCGACCGGGTTGCTGTTGTAGACCACCACGGCTTTCACCGGCTTGGCGGTGCCGAGCAGCGCATCGCCGATGGTGCTCATGTTGATGATGCGCGGCTTGCGCCCGGCCAGCAGGTCGGGGCGCTGCAGCGCGGCGCGGTCGACCGGGTAGTGGCCCGAGCTGCTGAGCAGCAAGCCGCCCGCGCGGTCGCGCCAGGCGCCGACCAGCGCCGGCAGGCAGGCGATGGCGCGCGCCGCGTTGCCGCCGCCGCGCACGCGCTGCATGCCGTAGTTCAGGCGGATCGCAGCCGGCTTCGTGGTGCCGTAGGCCTTGGCGAGGGAGACGATCTGTTCCTCGGGAATGCCGCAGACCTCGGCCGCGCGCGACGGCGGCCACTGCAGCGCGCGTTCGCGCAGCTGTTCCCAGCCCAGCGTGTGGTTCGCGATGTAGTCGTGGTCGAGCCAGTCGTGCACGATGAGCTCGTGCATGAGGGCCAACGCCAGCGCGGCGTCGGTGCCGGGCAGCAGCGCGATGTGCTCGTCGCACTTGTCGGCGGTTTCGGTCTTGCGCGGGTCGATGCACACCAGCCGCGCGCCGGCGCGCTTGGCGGCCTGGGCGTGGCGCCAGAAGTGCAGGTTGCTGGCGATGGAGTTGCTGCCCCAGATCAGGATCAGCTTGGCTTCGGCGAAGAACTCGATGCGCATGCCGACCTTGGCGCCCAGCGTGTAGACCATCGCTTCGCCGCCCGCCATCGAGCAGATGGTGCGGTCCAGCAGCGAGGCGCCGAGCTTGTGGAAGAAGCGCCGGTCCATCGATTCGCCCTGCACGAGGCCCATGGTGCCCGCATAGCTGTAGGGGAGAATTGCTTCCGGCTCGGCCTGCAATCCCCGAAGATGCGCGGCGATGTCGTCCAATGCCGTCTCCCACGAGACGGGCTCGAAGCGGCCGCTGCCCTTGGGGCCGACGCGCTTCAGGGGCTGCACCAGCCGCTCGGCATGGTCATTGCGTTCGATGTACCGGGACACCTTCGTGCACAGCACGCCGCCGGTGTGCGAGTGGGCGGAGTTGCCCTGCAGCTTCACCGCCACGCCGTCCTTGACGGTGGTGACGAGGGCGCAGGTGTCGGGGCAATCGTGCGGGCAGGCGCCGAGCACTGTGGAGGGTGCGGTGGCGTCTGGCGTGTCGGGGAGGGAATCCGTTGCGTGGGCCATCGGACAAGTCTAGTTTGAGTATCAACACACAGAGAAGAGGGAGGATTTCACCATGACGATGCATCTGAATCGCAGGCATTTTTCGATCGCCACGGCCGCCGCCGCGACGCTGGGCGGCTTCGGCATCGCCCGGGCGCAAAGCGACACGCCGCTGGTGCTGGGCCAGTCGGCACCCTTCACGGGGCCGGCCGCCCAACTGGGCATCCAGTTCCACCAGGGCGCCAAGCTGTTCCTGGACCAGTACAACGCCCAGCCGGGCCAGCGCGACGTGGTCATCAAGAACCTCGACGACGGCTACGAGCCCGACCGTTGCGCGGCCAATACGCAGAAGCTCATCGGCGAAGACGTGTTCGCGCTCTTCGGCTACATCGGCACGCCGACCAGCCTGGCCGCACTGCCGCTGGCGGTGAAGGACAAGGTGCCGTTCATCGCGCCGTTCACGGGCGCGATGTCGCTGCGCGAGCCTTTTCACCGCAACGTGTTCCATCTGCGCGCTTCGTACAACGACGAGACGGCATTGATGGTGAAACAGCTCACCCACCTGGGCATGAAGAAGATCGCGGTCTTCTACCAGAACGATGCCTACGGCAAGGCCGGGCTCGACGGCGTGACACTGGCCCTGGCCCAGCAGGAACTCAAGCCCGTGGCGCTGGCCACGGTGGAGCGCAACTCGGCCGACGTGGCCGCGGCGGTGAAGACGATCATGGCGAGCCAGCCGGCCGCGGTGGTCCAGGTCGGCGCCTACAAGGCCTGTGCGGCGTTCATCCGCGAGATGCGCAAGGCGGGCTACGGCGGCGTGTTCTTCAACCTCTCGTTCGTGGGCACGCAGGCGCTGGCGGACGAGCTGGGCAAGGAGGCCGCAGGCGTGATGGTCACGCAGGTGGTGCCGTCGCCCTACAACCCGGCCAACACCCTGGCGCGCGAGTTCACCGAGGCGGTGCGCAAGGCGGGCGGCAACGCGAGCGCCAATTTCTCGAGCATGGAAGGCTACCTGGCCGCCAAGGTGCTGACCGAGGGGCTGCGCCGCGCGCCGGGCGGCAAGGGCACGCGCGACGGGTTGATCGCGGGGCTGGAAAGCATCGAGCGCCAGCAGTTCGGCGGCTTCGAGGTGTCGTTCTCGCCGAAGAGCCATGTGGCTTCACGGTTTGTCGAGCTGTCGATGCTGACGGCGGACGGGCGGGTCAGGACCTGAAGTTCTTTCGTGGGATACCGCGGAACCGGCTTTGCCGGGCCGCAGGTATTGCCCCCTTGAGGGGGTTGGCGCAGCGACACGAAGTGCGCGAAGCCTGGGGGTGGGTCAACCTGCCAAGCCGTCCACGGCCTGGAACATCGCCTGCCGTGCCTGGCTCACGATCTGGCCGCGCCAGGCGTCGGTATCCGTATAGAACGCCTCCACCATGCGCGCGCGAATGCCGTCGGCCAGGTCGGCCGGCGCGTCCGGGTGCTTGTGCAGCCAGTGGTCGGCGCGCAGGGCGCCGGTCACTTCGAGCATGGGCAGCGTGCCGTATTCGAGCGCGATGCCGGTGTACTCGGCCTGCGGGCACTCCTCGTACACGGCATCCCACATCAGCCCGCGCAGCAGCGCCGAGGTCGAGGAACCGTCGTAGATCGAGGTGACGGGCGCAGCCGGCGTGCCCCACCACGCGTTGGCACGGGCGTAGGCCACCTTGTCGTCGCGGCAGGCAAAGATGCGCTCGCCCAGGCCGTTGGGGCCGAGCCCCGTGTGCAGGTCGATCCAGGCCAGGCGCTTCGCGTGGCCGGCATGGCGCTTGAGCACGCCGCGGATGGTCTTGTTGCTCCAGGTCGGTGCCTTGCCGCCGAAGAACAGGCCGTCGTCGAACTGGTACTGGCCGCTGGTCACCGCCGCCTGGTAGGCCGTGGCGCCGTGCTTCTCGATCCACTTCTCGATCGCGGCCTGGTTGTCCGGCGTCGGCGGCCAGGTGTCGGGCAGCAGCAGCGGATGCAGCTTGGCGTAGGGCTCGTTGACCGGCACCGGCTTCGAGAAGTCGAGGAAATTGCGGTTCAGGTCGACGTTCTCGTGCGTCACGCGGCGGCCGTACGAGAAGCCGTGCGGGTTCAGCGCATGCACGTACAGCACCGCCACGCCCTGCGCCTTGGCCTTCTCGCGCCACTCGGCGTCGTGCAGCGCGAACACCTGCACGCCGCTGCCGCAGTGGCCTTCGACACCGTGGCAGGCACTGGTGACGACCAGCAGCCGCTCGGCATTCGCATCGCCGTCGAGCGCCACGTCCATCGACAGCTCTTCGCCGTCGCGACCCTTGAGCGGGTGCGCATGCGGCTCGACCGTGAGACCGGCGCTGACGCAACCCTGCAGGAATTTCTGGCGCGCCTGGGCGTAGCGCGACGAGAAGGCCTCGCCGATGCCGATCATGCCGCGCTACCGCCGGGCTTGAGGAACTGCTCGGCGATCTGCACCCAGCAGGTCGCGCCCAGCGGGATGAGGTCGTCGTTGAAGTCGTAGCTCGCGTTGTGCAGCGTGCACGGGCCTTCGCCGTGGTGCACGTCGCGGTGCGATCCGTCGCCGTTGCCGATGAAGGCGTAGGCGCCGGGCTTGGCCTGCAGCATGAAGGCGAAGTCTTCGGAGGTCATGGCGGCCTCCTGCTTGAGCACGTTCTCGGGGCCGACGATGTCGCCCATCACGCGGCGCGCAAAGTTGGCCTCGGCTTCGGTGTTGATGGTCGGCGGGTAGTAGCGGTCGAAGCGGAACTCGCAGGTGGCGTCGTGCGCGGCGCAGATGTGCTCGGCAATCTGCTTCATCTTGGCTTCGATCATGTCGAGCACTTCGATCGAGAAGGTGCGCACGGTGCCCGACAGCTCGCAGTTGTCGGGAATGACGTTGTTGGTCTCGCCCGCGTGGATGGTGGTGACCGAGATCACCGCCGAATCGGTCGGCTTCATCTTGCGCGTGAGGATGGTCTGGAAAGCCTGCACGATCTCGCAGGCGATCGGCACGGGGTCGATGCCGGTCTGCGGCAGCGCCGCGTGGCCGCCCTTGCCGACCACGTTGACGTGGAACTTGTTGCCCGAGGCCATCACCGGGCCGGGACTCACGGCGAACTGGCCGGCCTTCATGCCGGGCCAGTTGTGCATGCCGAACACGGCGTCCATGGGGAACTGCTCGAACAGCCCTTCCTTGATCATCTCGCGGGCGCCGCCGCCGCCCTCTTCGGCCGGCTGGAAGATCAGGTAGACGGTGCCGTCGAAGTTGCGGTGCTTCGCGAGGTGCTGGGCCGCCGCGAGCAGCATCGCCGTGTGGCCGTCGTGGCCGCAGGCGTGCATCTTGCCGTGGTGCAGGCTGGCATGGGCGAAGGTGTTGAGCTCGGTGACGGGCAGCGCGTCCATGTCGGCGCGCAGGCCGACGGCGCGGTTGCTGGTGCCGTTCTTGACGATGCCGACCACGCCCGTGGTGCCCAGGCCGCGGTGGATGGGGATGCCCCATTCGGTGAGCTTGCCTGCCACCACGTCGGCGGTGCGGACTTCTTCGAAACAGAGTTCAGGGTGGGCGTGAAGGTCACGTCGGACGGCCGCGATGCCGGCCGCCTGCGTGACGAGCGAGTCGATGAGTTTCATAAGACACAGTCTAGGCTTTGCAGGATGCGCCGCAAAGACCGTGCCGGGCAAACCCTCAGCGGCCGATGCTCTTCAGGTATTCGTCGCGCGCGGCCCGCGCGGTGTCGGTGAAGTCGGTGAACACGCCGTCCACGCCGAGCTTGTAATAGACCGCGTATTCGTTCTTGCCGTCCTTGTTGTAGTCGGACGCCAGCCGGCGCGATTCGTTACGGAACGTGAAAGGGTGAACGAACAGGCCGGCCTTGTGGGCGTCGGCGATCAGCGTGGTGGGGGCCATCGAGGTGGCGTCGGCGTCGTTGATCTTGCCGTCCTTGTTGACGTCGACCACCTTGCCGTCGGCGCCGACGGTGCCCTTGACGCTCACGATGTAGCGCTTCCAGGGGCCGATGCCGTCGGCGTAGGTCTTGATCTCGGCCAGCCCGGCGGGCGTGACCATGACGTCGAAGTTGCGCTTGTCGCCGGCCTTGGTCCACTCGTAGGGGCGATCGACCGGCACGGCGTAGGTCATGGCGCCGGTCTTCATGTCGATGCCGTCGCCGTCGATCAGCTGGATGAGCCGGGTGTTCAGGCCCTTGCTCTTCATGTACTTGAGGCTGCCGGGCTCGAACGACTGCACGTAGATGGGCGCGGTCTTGCTGTTCCAGCCCGCCGCGTTGATGGCGGCGACGACCTTGTCTTCCATGGGCAGGCCCAGGTCGCGGAAGTAGGTCGGGTTCTTGGTCTCGGGGTAGATCGCGATGGTGCGGCCGGTTTCCTTCGACTTGGCCTTGGCGAAATCGATGATCTCCTGGAAGGTCACGACCTTGAACTTGCCGTTGAATTCCTGCGGGCGCTCGGGGTCGGTCGAGATGCCGCCCAGGGTCTTGATCTCGGCCAGCGTGAAGTCGTTGCTGAACCAACCGGTCTGCGTTTCGCCGTCGACCTGGATGGTCTTCTTGCGCGAGGCAAAGCGCGGGTGCTTGGCCACGTCGGTGCTGATCGCCAGGTTGGGGTCGTGGCGGGCAATGAGCACGCCGTCCTTGGTGGAGACCAGGTCCATCTCGATCACGTCGGCGCCCAGCTCGATGGCGCGGGCATAGGCCTCCAGCGTCTGTTCCGGCAGCTGGCCCGAGGCGCCGCGGTGGGCGATGACCAGTGGCGGCTGGCCGTCCAGCGTGAGCAGCTTGCCAGCCGACGGGCCGGTGGTGCCGCAGGCGGCGAGGCTCAGGGCGGCCACGGCGGTCAGGGTGATCTGCAGGGACATGCGCATGTTGTCTTCTCCATCCAAACAAAGAAAAAAGAGGAGGCAGGCTACCCGCTCCCGATGACAGGCCCGATACCCGGCGGCGCGCAAATTCAACTTCCGGGACAATCTGTTGCATGCAGCACACGCTTTCTCCCCAGAGCCTCTTGATGGCGCAAACCTTGGTTCGCATGAACACGGTGAGCGCAAACAGCAACCTCGAGCTGATCGACTTCGCCCAGGCCCACCTCGCGGCCCTGGGCGTGAAGAGCCGCATCACCTACAACGCCGAGCGCACCAAGGCGAACCTGTTCGCCACGCTGGGCGAGGGCAAGCCGGCCGGCGTGATCCTCTCGGGCCACACCGACACGGTGCCCTGGGACGGGCAGGCCTGGAGCGTCGACCCGCTCTCCGCCGTGGTGCAGAACGAGCGCCTGTACGGCCGCGGCTCGGCCGACATGAAGAGCTACATCGCGATCGCGCTGGCCAATGCCAAGCACTTCCTCGAGGGCGACGCGCCCTTCGCAGTGCACTTCGCCTTCACGTACGAGGAAGAAATCGGCTGCTTCGGCGTGCGCGAACTCATCGCCGACATGCGCGACGCCGGCATCAAGCCGCTGGCCTGCATCGTGGGCGAACCCACCAGCATGGTGCCGGCCATCGCGCATAAAGGCGTGTACCGCTACAAGTGCTGCGTGCGCGGCAAGGAAGCGCATTCGTCGCTCACGCCGAAGTCGGTCAACGCCATCGAGATGGCTGCGCGCGTGATCGGCAAGGTGCGCGACATGGCGGAAGACTTCGAGCGCAGCGAGCCACGCTACGACGGCTTCGACGTGCCCTTCAGCACCGCCAGCGTGGGCCAGTTCCACGGCGGCATCGCCGACAACGTGGTGCCGCGCGACGCCGAGTTCCGCTACGAATTCCGCGACCTGCCCACGGCCGATGCCAAGCGGATGCAGTCCGACGTGCTGGCCTATGCCGCGAGCATCGAGCCCGGCATGAAGAAAGTGGCGCCCGACGCCGGCTTCCAGTTCGAGACCATCTGCGAGATCCCCAGTTTTCTGGGCGCGGCCACCGACCCCGTCACGCTGCTGGCGCAGCGCCTGGCCAGCGAAGACCGCACCACGCTGGTGGCCTTCGGCACCGAAGCGGGCCTGTTCAAGAACGCCGGCATCCCCACCGTGGTGTGCGGCCCCGGCAGCATCGAGCAGGCGCACCAGCCCGACGAGTTCGTGAGCCTCGAACAGCTCGCGCGTTGCGAGCTCTTCATGCAGCGCCTGGCTTCCGCCCCGCACATTGGCTGACGACGGCGGCCGTTCGCTGCGGGGCATGAAGCGCGTCGCGCTCGGTCTGCTGTGCGCGGCGGCGGCGCTGTATGCGCTGGCCACAGTGCTGCACGACCAGCACGCGGCCTGGGGCTATGTGGCGGCCTTCGCCGAGGCCGCGATGGTCGGCGCCATCGCCGACTGGTTCGCGGTGGTGGCGCTGTTTCGCCATCCGCTGGGCCTGCCGATTCCGCACACGGCGATCATCCCGAGCAACAAGGACCGCATCGGCGCCAAGCTCGCGGGCTTCATCTGCGACAACTTCCTGAGCACGGCGCAGGTGCTGGCCAAGCTGCGCCAGTTCGACGCGGCGGCCCGCATCGCCGACTGGCTGGCCCGGCCCGCCAGCGGCGACAAGCTCGGCGAATGGGGCGTGGCCGCCACGCGCTACGGCCTCTCTGCGTTCGACGACGAGCGCGTGCGCGACTTCATGGGCCGCGCCGCCGCGGCCGGCTTGGCGAAGATCGACCTCTCGCGTCTCACCGGCCAGGCGCTGGACGCGCTCACGGCCGGCGGGCGCCACCAGGCGCTGCTCGACGACGTGCTGCAGCAGGTGGCCGACCTGCTCGACGGCGACGAGGTGCAGGCGCACATCACCGAGGCCATCGCGCGCGAGATCAAGACGCTGCGCTACGTGGGCCTGGACCAGGTGGCGGCCAAGCTCGCCACGCGCAAGATCGTGGCCGCCATCGCGCGCACCCTCGGCGAACTGGCGGCGGAACCGGAGCACCCGATGCGCCGGCGCTTCGACCACTTCGTCGACGACTTCGTGGTGCGGCTGAAGCTCGACCCCGAGTTCCAGCAGCGCGGCGAGCAGATCCGCGCCGAACTCATCGCGCACCCCGCGCTGGGCGACTACCTGCACGGCCTGTGGGGCGAGCTGCTGGGCTGGCTGCACGACGACCTCGGGCGCCCCGACTCGACCATCCGCCAGCGCATCGCGGCGATGGCGGGCGCGTTGGGCCAGCGGCTGCAGAACGACGCGTCCATCCGCGCCTGGATCAACGAGCAGCTCGAAGCCGCCGCGCCAGCGGCCATCGAGCGCTACCGCGAGGACATCCGCCGCTACATCGAGGAGCGCGTGGGCGAGTGGAACGCGCACGAGATGACGAACGAACTCGAGCGCCACATCGGGCGCGACCTGCAGTTCATCCGCATCAACGGCACGCTGGTGGGCGGGCTGGTGGGGCTGCTGATCCACACGGCGACGCAGCTGCTGCGCGGCTGAGGCCTCTCCTTCATTGCGGGTTATCCGCAGCGGACGAAAGTCCGCATCCAGTCCCGCGAGCGACTGCGCGGACCGCATCGGCTCCTAGACTGCGGGCGCACTGTCGCATCCGTCACAACGCCAACCCAGAGGAGATCGCCATGCCCCGTCGTTCGATCCGCGCAGCCGCGCTGACCGCCGCCCTCGCCCTGCTCGCCGCCTGCAGCACGCTGTCGCCACCACCCAAGCGCCCGGCCGCCTGGGCCGCGCCCGAAGTGCTCGTGGCCCCGTCGGCCTTCGCTGGCGTGCACGGCCTGGCCATCGATGCGAAGGGCCGGCTGCTCGCGGGCTCGGTGCTCGGCAACACGCTGTGGGAGGTCGACCGCCAGACCGGCGCCGCCAAGGTGCTGATCGACGCGCCCGAAGGCCAGGCCGACGACATCGCGGTCGGCCCCAAGGGCGAACTCGCCTGGACCAACTACCTCATGGGCATGCTGCGCTACCGCGAGAACGACAGCGCCCCGCTGCGCGTGCTCGCCAAGGACCTGCCCGGCCTGAACTCGCTCGACTTCGACCGCAAGAGCGGCAAGCTCTACGCCTCGCAGGTGTTCCTGGGCGACGCGCTGTGGGAGATCGACCGCGAAGGCCAGAAGCCGCCGCGCCTCATCAAGAAGGACATGGGCGGCTTCAACGGCTTCGAGGTCGGACCCGACGGCATGCTCTACGGCCCGCTGTGGTTCAAGGGCCAGGTCGTGAAGATCAACCCCGCCGACGGCGCCCTGACGGTGATCGCCGACGGCTTCAAGATCCCGGCCGCCGCCAACCTCGACGGCAAGGGCAACCTCTGGGTGGTCGACGCGCGCAGCGGCGAGCTGGTGAAGGTGGACCTGGCCAGCGGACGCAAGACCGTCGCGAAGCAGCTCCGCCCGTCGCTCGACAACCTGGCCATTGCCAAGGACACGCCCGACGGGACGATCTACGTCTCGAACATGGCCAACAACGAGGTGCAGGCCTTCAACCCCGCCACCGGCGAGCTGCGTACGCTCACCAGCGGCAAGGTCGCCGTGCCGGCGGGCCTGAAGATCGACGGCAACGACCTGTGGGTGGCCGACGTCTTCGGCTTCCGGCAGGTCGATGTGCGCACCGGCGAGGTGCGCGACGTGTTCCGAATGCAGCGCGACCCCGAGCTCGACTACCCCTTCGCGGTCGGGCTCTCGCCCAAGCTGTTCGCGCTGACCTCGTGGTTCACGGGCTCGGTGCAGCTGGTCGATCGCCAGAGCCTGAAGACGGTCGAAACCATCCACGGCCTCAAGGCTCCGTTCGACGCCCTGCCCATGGCCGACGGCAGCGTGATCTACGCCGAGCTCGCCACCGGCAGCATCACGCGCGCCAGCGGGCCGAAGTTTGCAGAGAAGTCAGTGCTGGCTAGCGGTCTGAACGGCCCGGTGCAACTGGTGGTCGGGAAAGACGGCGCGCTCTACGTGACCGAGGCGGCCGGCAAGCTGCTGCGCATTCCGCTGGACGCCAGCGCGCCGCTGCGCACCGTGGCCGACGGCCTCGCGTTGCCCGAGGGCCTGGCCCAGACGCCGTGGGGCAGCTTCATCGTGGCCGAGAGCGCGGCGCGCCGGCTGGTCGAGATCGACCCGGCCACCGGCACCCGCCGCACGGTGGCCGACAACCTGCCCATCGGGCTGGCCGCCGGACCCGGCCTGCCGCCGCCTTACGTGGTGACAGGCGTGGCCGTGGGCCGCGACGGCACGGTGTACATGAGCGCCGATCGGAACAATTCGATCTATCGAATTCGCCCTGTCATGCAGGGTAACAATTAGTACAAGTTTCTGTTTACTTTTACAAACACATATTACAAACTGGTCGGGACGCTTCGCAGCGTTCCGGTCGCATAGGGCTGTCGGAGGTCGGCGAGGCGCTCTTTCCGAAGGGACATCGCATGACTCCGCTCGTCGTAGGCCAAGTGCTATCGCCCGAATACTCCCTGGGGCTGGTGGCACTTTCTTTCCTCATTTCCTTCTTCGGCTCGCTGGTGGCCCTGATCTGCGCCGGGCGCATGGTCGGTGCCGACGGCAAACCCAACCTGGCCATCGTGGCCTGCGCGGCGGTGGCGCTGGGGGGCATCGGCATCTGGTCGATGCACTTCATCGGCATGCTGGCCTACCGGCTGCCCTTCGGCATCTCGTACAACATGCCGCTGACCATCGTGTCGCTGGTGGCGGCCATCCTGATCTCGGGCATCGCGCTGTACCTGGCGGGCGGGCGGCGCAAGTTCAGCCGCTCCGGCTGGCTGGCCGGCAGCCTGCTGGCGGGCCTGGGCGTGTGCGTGATGCACTACATGGGCATGTTCGCGATGAACATGCGGGCCACGATGAGCTTCGACTTCAGCATGGTCGCGCTGTCGGTGGTCATCGCCATCACGGCCGCCGCCGCGGCGCTGTGGCTGGCCTTCAACCTGCGCAAGCTGAGCCACCAGGTGGCCGCCGCCGCCGTGATGGGCGTGGCGGTCTGCACCATGCACTACGTGGGCATGAACGCAGCCAGCATGATCTGCACGGCGGCCGCCCCGCTCGACGCACTCGCCCTGGGCGGCAGCTACATGGGCCTCACGGTGTTCGGCACGGCCGGCGCGGTGCTGATCTTCATCTACTGGGTGGTCACGGGCAGCAGCCTCGACGCCGCGCCGGCTGCCTCCACGCAGCAGCGCGTACGCCCCAGCTAGTTGGCGCAAGCGGGCCGGGGGCCCGCCTCCTAAAGTCTGTGCGAAACGACACGCGCGCACCGCACAGACTCCCATGCCCTTCCTCGAATCCCGGCTGCAGACCGCCGGAGACACCTACCAGGCCAACCGCGCGAGCATGCTGTCGCTGCTGGAACAGGTCCGGTCGCACGAAGCCCGCGCCGTGGCCGCCTCCAGCGCCTCGGCCGAGCGCTTCGCCAAGCGTGGCCAGCTGCTCCCTCGCGACCGCCTTGCGCTGCTTCTGGACACCGGCGCGCCCTTCCTGCCGCTGGCCTCGCTCGCGGGCCTGGGGCAGGACAACCCCGACCTCTCGAAGAGCGTGCCCGGCGGCGGGCTGATCGCCGGCATCGGCCGCGTGGCCGGCGTGCGCTGCATGATCAGTGCCTCCGATTCCGGCATCGACGCCGGCGCGCTGCAGCCCATGGGGCTGGACAAACAGCTGCGCCTGCACGAGATCGCGCTGGAGAACAAGCTGCCCTTCGTGCAACTGGTGGAAAGCGCCGGCGCCAACCTCATGCAGTACCGCGTGCAGGACTTCGTGCGCGGCGGCAACATCTTCCGCAACCTCGCGCGGCTGTCGGCCGCGGGACTGCCGGTGGTGACGGTGACGCACGGCTCGTCCACCGCGGGCGGCGCCTACCAGACGGGCCTGTCGGACTACATCGTGATGGTGCGCGACCGCACGCGGGCCTTCCTGGCCGGGCCGCCGCTGCTGAAGGCCGCCACCGGCGAGATCGCCACCGAGGAAGAGCTCGGCGGCGCCGTCATGCACACCCACATCTCGGGCCTGGGCGACTACCTGGCCGAAGACGACCGCGACGCGCTGCGCATCGCGCGCAGCATCCTCGGCGGCATCGACTGGGCGCGCGACGAAACGCCACGCGCCTTCGCGCCGCCGCGCCACGACGCCGAGGAGCTGATGGGCCTCATGCCCGCCGACGGTCGCCGGCCGGTGGACATGCGCGAGGTCATCGCGCGCATCGCCGACGGCTCCGATTTCCTCGCGTTCAGCCCCGACTACGGCAGCGCCACCGTCTGCGGCCACATCCGCCTGGAGGGCCACGCGGTGGGCATCGTCACCAACAACGGCCCCATCGATTCCGACGGCGCCACCAAGGCCACGCACTTCATCCAGCTGTGCTGCCAGAGCCGCACGCCGATCGTCTACCTGCAGAACATCACCGGCTACATGGTGGGCCGCGCGCACGAGGAGGCCGGCATCATCAAGCACGGCGCCAAGATGATCCAGGCCGTGACCAATGCCAGCGTGCCGCAGATCACGCTGCACTGCGGCGCCTCGTACGGCGCGGGCAACTACGGCATGTGCGGGCGCGGCTTCGCGCCGCGCTTCTGCTTCTCGTGGCCCAACGCGCGCACCGCCGTGATGGGCGGCGAGCAGGCCGCGCAGACCATGGGCATGGTGATGGAGGCCGGCATGGCGCGCAAGGGTGCCGTCGACCGCGAGAAGATCGACGCCATGCAGCGCCAGATCGTCGAGCGCTTCGACCGCCAGATGAGCGTCTTCACCACCAGCGCGCTGCTGCTCGACGACGGCGTGATCGACCCGCGCGACACCCGCGCCGTGCTGGCCGAGGCGCTGTCGATCTGCCGCGACGCCGAGGCGCGCGCGCCGCAACCCATGCAGTTTTCGGTGGCACGGCCATGAAGAGTTTTCACAAGATCCTGATCGCCAACCGCGGCGAAATTGCCGTGCGCGTGATGCGCACCGCGCGCGCCATGGGCTACCGCACCGTCGCCGTGTACTCCCGCGCCGATGCAAACGCCGAGCACGTGCGCCAGGCCGACCAGTCCGTGTGCATCGGCGAGTCGCTGCCCGCGCAGAGCTACCTGAACATCGACGCGATCATTGCAGCGGCACACGCCAGCGGCGCCGACGCGGTGCATCCGGGCTACGGCTTCCTGGCCGAGAACGCGGCGTTCGCGCAGGCCTGCCGCGATGCGGGGCTGGTCTTCATCGGCCCCTCACCTGAAGCGATTCTGTCGATGGGCGACAAGGCCGGCGCCAAGCGGCTCATGCAGGCAGCGGGCGTACCTTGCATTCCCGGCTATCAGGGCGAGGACCAGCGCGCCGACACGCTCGCCGCCGAGGCCGAACGCATCGGATGGCCCGTGATGATCAAAGCCACGGCCGGCGGCGGTGGACGCGGCATGCGGCTCGTGAACTCGGCTGCGGCTTTCGCCGAGCAATTGCAGAGCGCGCAGTCCGAAGCGCTGCATGCCTTCGGCGACGCCACCGTGATCCTCGAACGCGCCATCGTCGCGCCGCGCCACATCGAGATCCAGGTCTTCGCCGACCGGCACGGCCATGCGATCCACCTCGGCGAGCGCGACTGCTCGGTGCAGCGGCGCCACCAGAAGGTGATCGAGGAGGCACCCTCGCCCGCCGTCGATGCCGCGCTGCGCGCGCGCATGGGCGCCACCGCCGTGGCCGCCGCGAAAGCCATCGCCTACGAAGGCGCGGGCACGCTCGAATTCCTGCTCGACGCGCAAGGCAACTACTGGTTCATGGAAATGAACACGCGGCTGCAGGTCGAGCACCCCGTGACCGAGGCGGTGACGGGTCTCGACCTGGTTGAACTGCAACTGCGCGTGGCCGCTGGCGAGCCACTGCCGCTGACGCAGGACGACGTGCGCATCACCGGCCACGCCATCGAGGTGCGGCTGTGCGCCGAAGACCCGCAGCAAGGCTTCCTTCCACAGAGCGGCACGCTCGCGGCATGGCGCCCCGCGCCCGCGCTGCGCACCGAGCACGCCTTGCGCGACGGCGCCGAAGTGCCGCCCTTCTACGACTCGATGATCGCCAAGCTCGTGGCCTCGGGCCGCACGCGCGACGAGGCGCGCCAGCGTTTGCTCGCAGGCCTGCGCGACACGGTAGCGCTCGGCCTGCCGACCAACCAGCCGCTGCTGGCACGCGCGCTCGCGCATCCGGTGTTCGCACAGGGCGGCGCGACCACCGCCTTCATCGGCGATCACCTCGACGCACTGCTGGCGCCCGACGCTGCCCTCGACACACGCGCCGCACTGCTGGCCGCGCTGCTGTTGCAGACCGGCGCGCGCGGCTGGCCTTCGCCCCTGGCGCACCGGCTGCCCAATGCGCTGCGCTTCGCACTCGATGGCCGCGTGCATGCCGCGCGCGTCACGCCGCTGGGCGCGGCGCGCTTCGAGATCGCGCTGGACGATGCCGCGCCGGTGTCGCTCGCACTGCTGGCGCTGGCGGACGACGGCAGCCTGCGCTTCGCCTGCGACGGCGTGGCCGACCAGGCGCTCGTGGCGCGCGGCGCCGAACACATCGACGTCCACTTCCAGGGCCGCGCCTTCCGTCTCGACGACCTCACGCACGCGGCGGTGCCCCGCGCCGACGCGGGCGGTGGCGACGGCCTGTTGCGCGCCTCGATGAACGGCCGCGTGGTCGCACTGCTGGCGGCCGAAGGCGACACGGTCGCGGCCGGCCAGCCGCTGGTCACGCTGGAGGCGATGAAGATGGAACACGTGCACTGCGCCCCGCGCGCGGGGCGCGTCGCGGCGCTGCACGTGGCCATCGGCGCGCAGGTGGCCGCGCGCCATGTGGTCGCGGAAATCGCCGAGGCCTGAACGAACCGCTTGCCGAAAGTATTTGCAGCATGAACGCACCCCACTACCGCTCCGTCTTCGCGCCCGGCCTGTTCGCCGGGCAGACCCTCGTCGTCACCGGCGGCGGCTCCGGCATCGGCCGCTGCACCGCGCATGAACTCGCCGCGCTCGGCGCGCACGTCGTGCTGGTCGGCCGCAAACCCGAAAAGCTCGATGCCGTGAAGGCCGAGATCGAAGCCGCCGGCGGCCAGGCCAGCACGCAGGCCTTCGACATCCGCCAGGAAGAGGCCGTGCGCGATGCGGTGAAAGCCATCGTCGCGGCGCGCGGCCGCATCGACGGGCTGGTCAACAACGCGGGCGGCCAGTACATCACGCCGCTCGAAGCCATCTCGGCCAAGGGCTGGGAGGCGGTGATCCACACCAACCTCACGGGCGGCTTCCTGGTCGCGCGCGAGTGCTACCTGCAGAGCATGCGCGCGCACGGCGGCGCCATCGTCAACATCGTGGCCGACATCTGGGGGTCGATGCCGAACATGGGCCACAGCGGCGCCGCGCGCGCCGGCATGGTGAGCTTCACCGAGACGGCAGCCGCCGAGTGGGCCGTGAGCGGCGTGCGCGTGAACGCCGTGGCGCCCGGCTACATCGCCTCCAGCGGCATGGACCACTACCCGCCCGAGGCCGGCGACATGCTGCGCGAGATGCGCCACACCGTGCCCGCGGGCCGCTTCGGCAACGAGGCCGAGACCTCCGCCGCCATCGCCTTCCTGCTGAGCCCGGCCGCCAGCTTCGTCAGCGGCACCGTGCTGCGCGTGGACGGCGCGCGACCGCAGGTGCGCATGGGCTGGCCGATGGCGCTGCCCGACGCGCAAGCGCAGCAGCGCCCGGCGGTGAAGCCCTACGACGGCTTCCACCTCGCGCAGACACCGCGCGTGTTCCAGGACAAGTGACGAACCACCGAGCAACGGACGAACGAACGGAGACCCCCTGATGCAGTACACCCACGAACACCTCGAGATGCAGAAGACCCTGCGCCGGTTCATCGACGAGGAGATCAACCCGCATGTCGACGCCTGGGAAGAGGCCGAGATATTCCCCGCGCACGAGGTCTTCAAGAAGCTCGGCAACCTCGGCCTGCTGGGTCTGAACAAGCCCGAGGCCTTCGGCGGCGCCGGGCTCGACTATTCATTCGCGATGGCCTTTGCCGAAGCGCTGGGCCACATCAGCTGTGGCGGCGTGCCGATGGCCATCGGTGTGCAGACCGACATGTGCACGCCCGCGCTTGCGCGCTTCGGCAGCGATGAGCTGCGCCGCGAGTTCCTCACGCCCGCCATCGCGGGCGACATGGTCGGCTGCATCGGCGTGAGCGAGCCCGGCGCGGGCAGCGACGTCGCGGGCCTGAAAAGCTACGCGAAGAAAGATGGCGACGACTACCTCATCACCGGCCAGAAGATGTGGATCACCAACAGCCTGCAGGCCGACTGGATGTGCATGCTGGTCAACACCAGCGACGGGCCGGTGCACCGCAACAAGTCGCTCGTGATGGTGCCGATGAACCTGCCCGGCATCGAGAAGGCGAAGAAGATCCGCAAGATCGGCATGAACTCCAGCGACACCGGCCTCATCTACTTCGACAACGTGCGCGTGCCGCAACGCTTTCGCATCGGCGAGGAAGGCCAGGGCTTCGTCTACCAGATGCAGCAGTTCCAGGAAGAGCGACTGTGGGCCGCCGCCAGTTCGCTCGTGCCGATGGAAGACTGCATCGCGCAGACCATCGAATGGGCGCAGCAGCGCCAGATGTTCGGCGCCACGCTGGCCGACCAGCAGTGGGTGCAGTTCAAGCTGGCCGAACTGAAGACCGAGGTCGAGGCGCTGCGCGCCCTCACCTACCGCGCCTGCGACCTGCACGTGAAGGGCGAGGACGTGCTCGAACTCGCCTCGATGGCCAAGCTCAAGACCGGCCGCCTCACGCGTCAGGTGGCCGACACCTGCCTGCAGTTCTGGGGCGGCATGGGCTTCACGCTGGAGAACCGCGTGGCGCGCCTGTACCGCGACGGCCGGCTGGGCTCGATCGGCGGCGGCGCCGACGAAGTGATGCTCGGCATCCTCGCCAAGACCATGGGCATCGCCAAGCGCCCGCCGCGCGGCTGATCGAATCCGTGATGGACGCCGAACTGCAGGCCGACCGTGCCGCGCTCGCCGACACGGTGCGACGCTTCGCCGAGCACGAGATCGCGCCGAACGTGCAGGCCTGGGACGAGGCGGGCGAGTTTCCGCGCGCGCTCTATGCCCGCGCGGCCGAACTCGGCCTGCTGGGCCTTGGCTACCCCGAGGCATTGGGCGGCACGCCGGCTTCCTACGCGCTCAAGCTGCCGGCCTGGGTCGCGCTCGCGCGGTACGGCAAGAGCGGCGGCGTGCTCGCCAGCCTGTTCTCGCACAACATCGGCCTGCCGCCCGTGGTGCTGCACGCCAGCGACGACGTGCGGCGCGAGGTCGTGCCGCCCGTGCTGCGCGGCGAGAAGATCGCCGCGCTCGCCATCACCGAACCCGGTGGCGGCTCCGACGTCGCAGCAGTACGCACCACGGCACGGCGCGACGGCGATCACTACGTGCTCAACGGCGAGAAGACCTTCATCACATCAGGCATGCGCGCCGACTGGATCACCGTGGCCGTACGCACCGGCGAGGGCCGCGGCGCGGGCGGCCTCTCGATGCTGCTGGTGCCGGGCGACGCGCCCGGCCTCTCGCGCACGCGGCTCGCGAAGATGGGCTGGCTGTGCTCCGACACCGCGACGCTGCACTTCGACAATGTGCGCGTGCCCGCGCGATACCTCCTCGGCGAGGAAGGCGCGGGCTTTCGCATGATCATGGGCAACTTCAACGGCGAGCGCGTGGGCCTGGCGGCCGGCGCGCTGGGCTTCGCGCAGGCCTGCCTCGACGAGGCGCTGGCCTGGTCGCGCGAGCGCAAGGCCTTCGGCGCCGCGCTCATCGAGCACCAGGCCGTGCGCCACAAGCTGGTCGACATGCAGATGCGCATTGCGTCGACCGAGGCCTGGCTCGAAGTCGTGTCCGCCGAGGGCGATGCGCACGAAGCCGCGGGCCGCATCAACGCGCCGGAGTGGGTGGCGCAGGTCTGCCTGCTCAAGAACCACGCCACGCAGACCATGCAGTTCTGCGCCGATCAGGCCGTGCAGATCCTCGGCGGCATGGGCTTCATGCGCGGCACCGTGAGCGAGCGCATCTACCGCGAGGTCAAGGTGATGATGATCGGCGGCGGCGCCGAAGAGATCATGAAGGAGCTGGCGGCGCGGCAGCTGGGGTGGGTGTAGCCGGCGTCAGTCGTTCGGTTCGGCGTCGTTGCGCTGCGAAGCGGCCGCCAGTGCCGCCGCCGCGCGCAGCTTGTCCTTCTTGCTCGGCCGCGCACCCTTGATGCCGCCGTTGCCCGAGGTATCGACGACCAGCGGCGCCACCTCGACCGGCTCGAAGCCCGCGATGCGCTCGCGCGGCACGCGCTGGCCCTGGCGCTTCTCGATCAGGCGGAAGTGCGCTTCGGTCGCGGCGCTCACGAAGCTAATCGCCAGCCCGCTCGCGCCCGCGCGGCCAGTGCGGCCGATGCGGTGGATGTAGTCGGTCGGCGAGCGCGGCAGGTCGTAGTTGATGACCACGGGCAGCTGCGCGATGTCGAGGCCGCGGGCTGCGAGATCGGTGGCGATCACCACGTCCCAGCGGCTTTGCTTGAACTGCGAGAGGATGTCGCGGCGCGTGCCCTGGGCGATGTCGCCATGGAAGGGCACGGCGTAGATGCCGTTGCGGTACAGCTTCTCGGCCACGGTCTGCGCGGCGTGCTGCGTGGCGACGAAGACGAGCACGCGGTCCCACGTGCCTTCGTTTTCCTTCAGCAGTTGGCGCAACAGCTGGGTGCGGCGGCTGGCGTCGACCTCGATGGCGCGCTGCACGATGTCGGGCCGGGTACCGGTCTCGCCCTGCACGTCGACCAGGGCCGGGTCGTGCAGCATGTCGTCGGCCAGCGCCTGGATGGCGATGGGGAAGGTGGCCGAGAACAGCAGGTTCTGGCGCCGCGCCGGCAGCAGCGCGAGGATGCGCTGGAGCTCTTCGGCAAAGCCGAGGTCGAACAGGCGGTCGGCCTCGTCGAGCACGAGCATCGACACCGCGTCGAGCGCGAGCGCGTTGTGCTCGACCAGGTCGAGCAACCGGCCGGGCGTGGCAACCACGATGTCGGCGCCGCCGCGCAGGCGCATCATTTGCGGGTTGATCGAAACGCCGCCGACCGCGACGACGATCTTCAGGCGCTGCGGCAGGTGACGGGCGAAGTCTTCCAGCGTCTCGCCGACCTGGGCCGCGAGTTCGCGCGTGGGCACGAGCACCAGCGCGCGCAGCCGGCGCGAGGCCGACGAAGCGGGCTGCGCGGTCAGGCGCTGCAGCAGCGGCAGGGAAAATGCGGCCGTCTTGCCGGAGCCGGTCTGCGCCGAGCCCCGCAGGTCGCGGCCCTGCAAAATTGCAGGGATGGCCGCCGCCTGGATGGCGGTCGGCGCGGCAAAGCCGCTCGCGGCGGCCGCTTGCGCGAGCGCGGGGGTCAGGCCCAGGGTATCGAATGGCATGGGAACGGGCACCGGGAAAAGAGAGAAGGAAAGACGGATCGAATGGGAACGATGAAGAACAACCGCACCGGCAGCACGCTGGTGTACTCCACCGAGGCGGGCGGGCGCATGTGCCCCGACTGCGGCGCCCCGGCGGCGCAATGCCGCTGCAAGGAACTCGCGAAGGCCCGCACGGCGGCCACGGACGGCATTGTCCGCGTATCGCACGAGACCAAGGGCCGAAAGGGCAAGGGCGTGACCGTCGTGAAGGGCCTGCCGCTCGACGCGGCAGCGCTCGTGGCCGTGGGCAAGCAGCTGAAAGCGGCCTGCGGCACCGGCGGCACGGTGAAGGACGGCACCGTCGAGATCCAGGGCGATCACCGCGAAACCGTGATCGCCGCCCTCGTGAAGCAGGGCCACACGGTCAAGCGCGCGGGAGGCTGAGCCACGCCATGAACCCCGAAGACCTGCAGCGCCTGGTGACGCTCGAGATGCCTTTTGGCAAGCACAAGGGCACGCTGATCGCCGATTTGCCCGGGAATTACCTGACCTGGTTCGCGCGCGAGGGTTTCCCCGCAGGAGAAATCGGCCGTCTGCTCGCTTTGATGCATGAAATAGACCACAACGGTCTGTCCGACCTCCTGAAACCGTTGCGAAACCGCCCGTCGGGCCGGAATGTTTCTCGCTAACACAAGATTTCCCGCCTTTTTTGGGAAATCGAGCCGGATAATCCGGCCTACGTGTCTGCGAGCTTTGGCTCCCGTGCACGTAATTTGGTGATCGGTCAGTTTCGCGCCACAGCGCATCGTTTGTTGTGATTCTGGGACTCCATCGCTTTGTGTTTTTTAGGTTTGAATTAGGAGTCCCTCCATGGGCAAGAAACTTTACGTGGGCAACCTCGCCTACTCCGTGCGTGACAACGATCTGGAACAGGCTTTCGGCGAGTTCGGCTCGATCGTCAGCGCCAAGGTCATGATGGAACGCGACACCGGCCGTTCGAAGGGCTTCGGCTTCGTCGAAATGGGTACCGATGCTGAAGCACTGTCGGCCATCGAAGGCATGAACGGCGCGTCGCTGCAGGGCCGCGCCCTGACGGTGAACGAAGCCCGTCCGATGGAAGCACGTCCCCCCCGCACCGGCGGTGGCGGCTACGGCGGTGGTGGCGGCGGCTACGGCGGCGGTGGCCGCAGCGGTGGCGGCGGCTACGGTGGTGGCGGCGGCGGCGGTTACGGCGGCGGTGGCCGTGGTGACGGCGGCGGCTACGGCGGCGGTGGCCGCGGCGGCTACTAAGCCCTCCCCCGCACTCCGAGAGCTTCGGCTCTCTGAATGAAAAAAAGCTCCTTCGGGAGCTTTTTTCGTTTCTGCACCCAATGGCCACCCTTGGGCAGCTCTGGTCAGCTCCTCCTAATGAAAACCCGGTAAGCATTAGTCCTTACCGCTGCGGTCAGCCCATGGTCAGCCGCTGGCGACGACCCTCGTCCTTCCCAAAACAGAGGACAACAGAGGGTCGAGACGATGAAGATCAAGAGACAGGCGGACTTCTTTTCAGGCGTCATGTTCGCCGCCGTCGGTGGCGCTTTCGCCATCGGCGCCACCACCTACAACATCGGGGACGGCGCCCGCATGGGGCCGGGCTACTTCCCGCTGATGCTGGGCATCCTGCTGGCGCTGCTGGGCGGGCTGATCATGTTCCAGGCCATGGTGGTCGAGAGCGCCGACGGCGACAAGATCGGCAAATGGGCCTGGAAGCCGCTGGCCTTCGTGCTCGGCGCCAACCTGGCCTTCGGCGTGCTGCTGGGCGGTCTGCCCAGCATCGGGCTGCCGGCGATGGGCATGATCATCGCGATCTACGCGCTGACGATCATCTCGAGCATGGCCGGCGAGCACTTCAAGCTGCGCGACGTGCTGGTGCTGTCGACCATCCTGGCGGCCGGCAGCTACGTGGCCTTCATCTGGGCGCTCAAGCTCCAGATCCAGGTCTGGCCCACGTTCATTTCGGGTTGAGGAGCACACCGCCATGGAACTGTTCCACAACCTGGCGACCGGCTTCGGCGTCGCCTTCACCTTCACCAACCTGCTGTACTGCCTGGTCGGCTGCATCCTGGGCACGCTGATCGGCGTGCTGCCGGGCATCGGCCCGGTCGCGACGATCGCGATGCTGCTGCCCGCCACCTATGCGCTGCCGCCCGTGTCGGCGCTGATCATGCTGGCCGGCATCTACTACGGCGCGCAGTACGGCGGCTCGACCACCGCCATTCTGGTGAACCTGCCCGGGGAGTCGTCCTCGGTGGTCACCTGTATCGACGGCTACCAGATGGCAAGGCAGGGCCGCGCGGGCCCCGCGCTGGCGGCTGCGGGCCTGGGCTCGTTCTTCGCGGGCTGCGTCGGCACGCTGATCCTGGCCGCCTTCGCGCCGCCGCTGACCGAGCTGGCCTTCAAGTTCGGCCCCGCCGAGTACTTCTCGCTGATGGTGCTGGGCCTGATCGGCGCCGTGGTGCTGGCCTCGGGCTCGCTGCTCAAGGCGGTGGCGATGATCGTGCTGGGCCTCCTGCTGGGCATCGTGGGCACCGACGTGAACTCGGGCGTCGCGCGCTTCAGCTTCGACATTCCCGAGCTGACCGACGGTATCGGCTTCGTGGTGATCGCCATGGGCGTGTTCGGCTACGGCGAAATCATCGGCAACCTCTCGCAGCCCGACGACGAGCGCGAGGTCTTCACGCACAAGGTCAAGGGCCTGTGGCCCACCAAGGACGACTTCAAGCGGATGATGCCGGCCGTGCTGCGCGGTACGGCACTGGGCTCGGCGCTGGGCATCCTGCCAGGCGGCGGTGCGCTGCTGGCGGCTTTCGCGGCCTATGCGCTGGAGAAGAAGATCAAGATGCAGCCCGGCGAAGTCGCCTTCGGCAAGGGCAACATCCGCGGCGTGGCGTCGCCCGAGTCGGCCAACAACGCCGGTGCGCAGACCTCCTTCATTCCGCTCTTGACGCTGGGCATCCCGCCCAACGCCGTGATGGCGCTGATGGTGGGTGCCATGACGATCCACAACATCCAGCCCGGCCCGCAGGTGATGACCAGCAACCCGGAGCTGTTCTGGGGCCTGATCGCCTCGATGTGGATCGGCAACGCGATGCTGATCATCCTGAACCTGCCGCTGATCGGCATGTGGATCAAGCTGCTGACGGTGCCCTACAAGTTCCTGTTCCCGGCGATCGTGCTGTTCTGCGCAATCGGCGTGTACTCGACCAACAACAACACCTTCGACGTGTGGATGGTGGCGATCTTCGGCTTCATCGGCTACCTGTTCCTGAAGCTGCGCACCGAGCCGGCGCCCCTGCTGCTGGGCTTCATCCTGGGCCCGATGATGGAAGAGAACCTGCGGCGGGCGCTGCTGCTGTCGCGCGGGGCGTGGAGCGTGTTCGTCACGCGGCCGCTGTCGGCAGGGCTGCTGATCGCCGCGGCGCTGCTGCTGGCCATCGTGCTGCTGCCGGCGATCAAGGCGAAACGCGAAGAGGCGTTTGTGGAGGACTGAGCCCGCCGTGTTGCCTCGAAAAGCCCCGGGCCTCGCGCCAGGGCTTTTTTATTTCAGGAACGCGTCGTAGGCGGTCTTCAGGATCAGCGCGCTCACCACCACGATGAACACGATCCGCACGAAGCCCGCGCCATGCTTCAGCGCCACGCGCGTACCGGCCAGGCTGCCGGCCACGTTGGCGACCGCCATCACCAGCCCGTAGTGCCACCAGACGTGGCCCTTGGCGGCCAGCAGGATCAGCGCCGCGGCGTTGGTCAGGGTGTTGATGACCTTGGCCGAGGCCGAGGCGTTGAGGAAGTCGTAGCCCATCCAGCGCACGAACAGGAACACCAGGAAGCTGCCCGTGCCGGGCCCGAAAAAGCCGTCGTAGAAACCGATGGTCAGGCCGATGGTGCTGGCCGCCAGGGTTTCGGCCCGGCCGCTGAAGCGCGGCGCGTGCAGCCGGCCCATGTCCTTGCGCGCCAGCGTGTAGATCAGCACGCCCAGCAGGATGACCGGCAGCGCCCGGCGCAGAAAGTCGCCCGGGAAGACCGTGACGGTCCAGGCGCCGAGCATCGAACCGCCGAAGCCCAGCAGCGCGGCCGGCCACATGGCGCCCCAGCGCATCTGCACCCGCTGGCTGAACTGGGCCGCCGACGCCGCCGTGCCCCAGATCGACGCGCTCTTGTTGGTGCCCAGCAGCGTGGCCGGCGGCGCGCCCGGAAACACCGCAAAGAGAGCCGGCACCAGGATCAACCCGCCGCCGCCCACGATCGCATCGATAAAACCCGCGAGCAGTGAGGCGCCCGTGACCACCAGCATTTCCATGCGGGGGATTGTCTCACCGGAATCGCTATCGAAACGATAGCTATCACGACCGACCCTGGCTGGTCAGAAGGCTTGTTTGGCTTGAAGGAAAACGTCGACCGCCACGCAACGAGCGGGCAAAAAAAAAGCGCCGACCAGCGGCGCTTTTAACTGTCAGACAGGCATCTCGTACGGAGCCTTTGAAGAATGTTCTTGTTGATCGATCGGAAGCTTGTCTCCTCGGACCCTCGGCAGTACGAGCAGGGCCCGTCGCGAGTGCGCAGATTGTGCAAGCGCGCACCTGCCCAGTGCATTAGGAATTACCCGCTTCGTCTTACTTCGACCTTCCGGTTGGCAAACCAAAGTGTTTCAACCGTTAACAGATGGCATGACTTGTGCACAGACGCACCTGTCCACCACTCCAAGAAGAAACGGCCATGGCCCTGCTGGCACCGCAAGCTTCCCTCCAAGCGGCCGACACGGCCTGGATGATGACCTCGACCGCGCTGGTGCTGCTGATGACACTGCCCGGCATCGCGCTTTTCTACGCCGGCATGGTGCGGCGCAAGAACGTGCTGGCCACCATGGCCGGGGTAGTGGCGATCGCCGCGGTGGTCTCGCTGACCTGGTTCGCGCTCGGCTACTCGCTGGCCTTCACGCCCGGCTGGCCCTGGCTGGGCGATCTCTCGCACATCGGCTTCTCGGGCTTCGAGTACCTCAAGGACGCCGGCCAGGTGGCCGTGAGCCACGTGGCGCCGAACGTGCCGGAATCGGTCTACGCCATGTTCCAGCTGAGCTTCGCGATCATCACCACCGCGCTGGTGCTCGGCGCCTTTGTCGAACGCATGCGCTTCTCGGCCCTGCTGTGGTTCGCGCTGTTGTGGAGCGTGCTGGTCTACGCGCCGGTCGCGCACTGGGTGTGGGAGCCGGGCGGCTGGCTCGCGCAGATGGGCGCGCTCGACTTCGCGGGCGGCTCGGTGGTGCACGTCAACGCGGGCATCGCGGGCCTCGTGTGCGCCTACGCGCTCGGGCCGCGCCGGGGCTACGGGCGCGAGGCCTTCGAGCCCTACAGCCTGGCGCTCACCATGACCGGCGCGGGCCTGCTGTGGGTCGGCTGGTTCGGCTTCAATGCCGGCTCGGCGGTGGCGGCCGACGGGCGTGCCGGGCTGGCCATGCTGGTGACGCACATCGCGGCGGCGGCCGGCGCCATGAGCTGGATGATCGGCGAATGGATCGTGCGCCGCAGCCCCTCGCTGCTGGGCCTGTGCTCGGGCCTCGTGGCCGGGCTGGTGGCGATCACGCCGGCGGCGGGCTTCGTCACGCCGCCGGCGGCACTGGCCATCGGCGCCATCGCCGGGCTGGCCTGCTACTGGGGCGCCACGGGCCTGAAGCACCTGCTCGGTGCGGACGACTCGCTCGACGTGTTCGGCGTGCACGGCATCGGCGGCATCGTGGGCGCGCTGCTCACCGGCGTGTTCGCCGACGCGCGCATCTCGGGCGCGACAGGCAACGTGCTCACGCAGGCGATCGCGGTCGGCAGCGTGGCGATCTACAGCGCGACGGGCACGGCCATCGTGCTGTTCCTGGTGCATGTGCTGGTCGGCTTGCGCGTCGACCCCGAGAGCGAACTGCTGGGCCTCGATCTTGCTCAACACAGGGAACACCTGGGAGGCTGAACAGCCCGAGACGGAGACCCTTGCCATGCCATCCATGTCCGAAAGCGAACGCATCGCCCTCGCCGCCCGTCTGCACGTGGCGCTGCGACGCAAGCACGGCCGCGTGACCGACACCGAATGGATGGCCACCAACGCCGAGTACGCCACCGAGATCGTGCGCATGACGCGCCTGCACGCCGCCGAGACGAAAGACGACGAACTCGACCAGCTCGCCACGCGGCTGGAACAGGCCATGGAACCGCTGGCCCGCGCGGCCCGGCTGGCGGCGCGCCAGCCCGATGGCCAGCCGCCCACGCCGCCGCCGCGCTACGTCGGCGGGCTGCGATGAGACGTCGTCTTCAATCGCCGATGTCGAAGGTCACGCCCTGCGCCAGCGGCAGGCGGGTCGAGTAGTTGATGGTGTTCGTCGCGCGGCGCATGTAGGCCTTCCAGCTGTCGGAGCCGGCTTCGCGCCCGCCGCCGGTTTCCTTCTCGCCGCCGAAGGCGCCGCCGATTTCCGCGCCGCTCGGCCCGATGTTCACGTTGGCGATGCCGCAGTCCGAGCCCGCGCTCGACAGGAAGCGCTCGGCCTCGCGCATGTCGAGCGTGAAGATCGACGACGACAGCCCCGCCCCCACCGCGTTGTGCCAGCCGATGGCTTCGTCGAGCGACGTGTAGCGCATCACGTAGAGGATGGGCGCGAAGGTCTCGCGCAGCACCGGGCCGTCGTGCGCGGCCAGCTCCACCAGGGCGGGACGCGCGTAGCAGGCCTGCGGCGTGCCGATGCCTTCCACGCGCTCGCCGCCATGGACGATGGCCCCCGCGGCGCGGCTTTCGTCGAGTGCGCGCTGCATGCCGTCGAAGGCCGCGCGGTCGATCAGCGGGCCGACCAGCGTGCCGCTCTCTCGCGGGTCGCCCACCTTCACGCTGGCGTACACCTTCGCCAGGCGCGGCACCAGGCGGTCGTAGATGCTGTCGTGCACGAACAGGCGACGCAGCGTCGTGCAGCGCTGCCCCGCCGTGCCCATGGCCGCGAAGGCGATGCCGCGCAGCGCGAGGTCGAGGTCGGCCGAGGGCGCGACGATGGCCGCGTTGTTGCCGCCCAGCTCGAGGATCGCGCGCGCAAAGCGCGCCGCCAGCTTCGGACCGACATGGCGCCCCATCGCGGTCGAGCCCGTGGCCGAGAGCACGGGCACGCGCGGGTCGTCGACCAGCACCTCACCCACCTCGCGTCGGCCCAGCAGCAGGCCGAGCAGACCGTCGGGCGCATCGGCGCCGAAGCGCGCCAGCGCACGCTGGGCGATGGCGTGCGTGGCAAGGGCCGTGAGCGGCGTCTTCTCGGACGGCTTCCACACCACCGGATCACCGCACACCAGCGCCAGCGCCGCGTTCCACGACCACACGGCAACGGGAAAGTTGAAGGCCGAGATCACGCCGCACACGCCCAGCGGATGCCAGCTTTCCATCATGCGGTGCTCGGCGCGCTCGGTGGCGAGCGTGAGGCCGTAGAGCTGGCGCGAGAGGCCAACCGCGAAGTCGCAGATGTCGATCATTTCCTGCACCTCACCCGCGCCTTCGGACGGCACCTTGCCAGCCTCGAGCGTGACGAGGCGGCCCAGGTCGGCCTTGGCGGCGCGCAGTTCTTCGCCGAGCAGCCGCACCAGCTCACCGCGGCGCGGCGCGGGCAGGTCGCGCCACGCCGGAAAGGCGGCGTGCGCGCGGCCGATGACCTGAGAGGCTTCGGAGGACGAGGTGGTCGGCACCTGCGCGATCACCTCGCCGGTGATCGGCGAGCGCACCGCGAGGTCGCCGCCGGTATGGGCGGCGCGCGGCACGCCCAGGCGGTGCAGCAGCTGGTCGACTTCGGTCGTGACGGACAGTGAGGTGTGAGGTGCGGTCATCCAGCCAATATCAGCGAAACCCGCACCCTTGCCTAGTGAAATGTGGAGGGACCCGATGTGTGTCAGGAATTCGCTTGACCTTCGGCACGCACCGACATCGCCTTGCCCAGCAGGATCGGCAGGCACAGCAGGTAGAGCACGGCACCGGCCAGCCACACGACGCCCGGAAAGCGCACGCGAAACGCGAAGTAGACCGAGCTGATCACCAGGGGCCCGAACACCGAGGCCAGGCTGGAGATGCTCGCGAGCACGCCCTGCAGGCGCCCCTGCTCGGCCTCGCCCACGCGCCGCGACAACGTCGCCTGCAGCGCAGGCTGGCCGATGCCGCCCATGCACAGCAGCGGCAGCAACGCGAGCGCCATCCAGCCTTGCGTGGCGAAGGCGATCAACGCGTAGGCCGTGCAGTCGGAGAGGGTGCCGATGGCAATCGCCACGCGCTCGCCCCAGCGCTCGACCACCGGGCCCGCCACGACGCCCTGCACCACCGCATGGATCAGGCCGAAGCACGCGAGCGACAGGCCGATCGTCGTGCTGTTCCAGGCGTAGCGGTCTTCGCCGTAGAGCACCCAGGTCGTGCCGGCGACCTCGCCCACCATCACGAGCACCAGGAACACACCCAGGATCGGCAGCAGCGCGGGAAAGCCCGCGGCCCAGCGCAGCGGCGCCAGCGGATGCAGCACGCCGCGGTCGAAGGGCTTTGCCGCGAGCGCCGGCGGGCGCGACTCGCGCAGCACCAGCAGGCCGACAAGGAAGGTGATGCCGTTGAGCGCGGCGGCCGCCACGAACGGCAAGCGCACGCCGTGGTCGCCAAGGACGCCGCCGATCGCCGGCCCGGCGATGAAGCCCAGCCCGAAGCAGGCGCCCATGCGGCCGAACCATCGCGCGCGCTGGTGTTCGGGCGTGAGGTCGGCGATGGCCGCCGAGGCCACCGCCATGTTCGCGCCCGTCATGCCCGCGATCGCGCGGCCCACGAACAGCATCCACAGCGATGGCGCGAAGGCCATGAAGAGCGCATCGATCGCCGCGCCGCCCACCGACACCAGCAGCACCGGCCGGCGGCCGAAGCGGTCGCTCAGCGCGCCGAGCACAGGCGCGCAAAGGAACTGCATCAGCGCATAGAGCGACAGGAAGGCGCCGAAGCGCCAGCCGAGTTCGCCGGTGTGGCCGACCTCGCGCAGCAGGCCCGGCACGATCGGCATGACCAGGCTGATGCCGATGGCGTCGAGCGTGACGATCGCAAGGATCACCGCATGCGCGTGGCGTCCGCCCGCGAAGGCGGAGGGAGAAGAAATGCTGGAATTTATCATTGATAAGGAATTATCAACGATAAATTCCAGGCTGTGAAGCACCCCTCATTGGCCTGAATACGGGCACGCACATCGGCATGAAACTGGACAATGAAGTGATCCTCGAGGCGGCGCTCGCGCTGCTGGACGAGGTCGGCATGGACAAGCTCAGCACCCGGCTGCTGGCCGAGCGGCTCGGCGTGCAGCAGCCCGCGCTGTACTGGCATTTCAAGAACAAGCGCGCGCTGCTGGACGCGATGAACCGCGAGATCCTGCGCCGCGCACACGACCGCCGGCTGCCGCTGGAAGGCGAAACGTGGGAGACGTTCCTGCGCGAGAACGCACGCAGCTTCCGGCGCGCGCTGCTGGCGCGGCGCGACGGTGCGCGGCTGCATGCCGGCTCCGAACCCGACCCGGGCGACCTCGACATGGTGGAAGCCCAACTGGCGGCCGTGGTCCGCCTGGGCATGCCGGCGACACAGGCCATGGCGCTGCTGATCGCGCTGGGCCGCTACACCGTGGGCTGTGTGATGGAAGAACAGGCCGCGCCACCCGATGCGGCCGAGCGGCAGCAGACGCTCGATGCCGCCGCCGCGTCGCGCCCCCTGCTGGCCGAGGCCTTCGCCAGCTACCGCAAGGCCGGTCCCGATGCCATGTTCGAGGTCGGCGTGGACCTCATGCTCGAAGGCGCGAAGGCGCGGCTGACGGCCCCTGCCGAGCCGCCCAAGCCGCGCAAGTCAACAACGCGCCGCTAACCTCGGCTCAGCGGCCGTTGTTGTCTTCGAGGATCCAGCCCGCCGCCTTCTCCGCCATCATCAGCGTCGGGCTGTTGGTGTTGCCGCTCGTGATGGTGGGCATCGCGCCCGCATCGACCACGCGCAGGCCGCGCACACCGCGCACGCGCAGGCGCGCGTCGAGCACCGCCATCGGGTCGCTGTCGGCGCCCATCTTGGTGGTGCCGACCGGATGGAAGATGGTGGTGGCGATGTCGCCGGCCAGCCTCGCGAGGTCCTCGTCGGTCTGGTACTGCGCGCCGGGCTTCCACTCCTGCGGCTTGTACTTCGCGAGCGCGGGCTGCTGCGCGATGCGGCGCGTCACGCGCAGCGAGTCGGCGGCGACCTTGCGGTCTTCCTCGGTGCTCAGGTAGTTGGGCGCGATGGCCGGCGCGTCTTCGAAACGCTGGCTCTTGATGCGCACCGAGCCCCGGCTCGTCGGATTCAGGTTGCACACGCTCGCGGTGAAGGCCGGGAAGCTGTGCAGCGGCTCACCGAAGGCATCGAGCGACAGCGGCTGCACGTGGTACTGGATGTTGGGCCACTCGCGGTCGGGCGAGCTGCGCGTGAAGGCGCCGAGCTGCGACGGCGCCATGCTCATCGGGCCGCTGCGCTTGAGCAGGTATTCGAGGCCGATCTTCGCCTTGCCGACCAGCGACGAGGCCAGCACGTTGAGCGTGGGCGCGCCCTCGATCTTGTAGACCGCGCGGATCTGCAGATGGTCCTGCAGGTTGGCGCCGACGCCGGTCGCGTCGACCGCCACATCGATGCCGTGCTGGCGCAGCAGCTCTGCCGGGCCGATGCCCGACAGCTGCAGGATCTGCGGCGAGCCGATGGCGCCCGCGCTCAAGATCACTTCGCGCTCGGCATGGGCGGTGGTCATCTCGGAGCCGTTCCACACTTCGGCGCCCGTGCAGCGTTTCGTGCCGTCGGGCAGCGTTTCGAACAGCAGGCGCGACACCTGCGCGCCGGTCCACAGCTCGAAATTGGGGCGGCCGTAGCAGGTGGGCCGCAGGAAGGCCTTGGCCGTGTTCCAGCGCCAGCCGTTCTTCTGGTTGACCTGGAAGTAGCCCACGCCTTCGTTGCTGCCGCGGTTGAAATCGGTCGAGTGCGGCACGCCGGCCTGCACGGCCGCGTCGGCGAAGGCGTCGAGGATGTCCCAGCGCAGCCGCTGCTTCTCGACGCGCCATTCGCCGCCCGCGCCGTGCATCTCGTCGGCGCCCAGGTAGTGATCTTCGTGTTTCTTGAAAGCCGGCAGCACGCTGTCCCAGCGCCAGCCGTCGTCACCCGTGAGCTCGGCCCAGTGCTCGTAGTCGCGCGACTGGCCGCGCATGTAGATCATGCCGTTGATGCTGGAGCAGCCGCCCAGCGTCTTGCCGCGCGGGTAGCGCAGCGTGCGGCCGTTCAGGCCCGCGTCCGGCTCGGTGTTGTAGAGCCAGTCGGTGCGCGGGTTGCCGATGCAATACAGATAGCCCACCGGAATGTGGATCCAGTGGTAGTCGTCCTTGCGGCCGGCCTCGATGAGCAGCACGCGCTTGTTCTTGTCGGCGCTCAGCCGGTTGGCGATGAGCGAGCCGGCGGTGCCGGCGCCGATGATGATGTAGTCGAAGGTGGTGTCGCTCATGGCGGCTGGCTTTTTTGTCTCTCGTTGTTCTTCGGATGGAAGCGCCGCGCGTGCAGCGCCCCTTTTTACTTCGCCGTCGGCATCACGAATTCCGCGCCTTTTCCGATGCTCTCGGGCCAGCGCTGCATGATCGACTTCTGCTTCGTATAGAAGCGCACGCCCTCTTCGCCATACGCGTGCATGTCGCCGAACAGGCTCTTCTTCCAGCCGCCGAAGCCATGCCACGCCATCGGCACCGGGATCGGCACGTTGATGCCGACCATGCCGACCTGGATGCGGCGGCCGAATTCGCGCGCCACGTTGCCGTCGCGCGTGAAGCAGCTCACGCCGTTGCCGAACTCGTGGGCGTTGATGAGGTCGACCGCGTCCTTGAAGGTCGCCACGCGCACGCAACCCAGCACCGGGCCGAAGATCTCTTCCTTGTAGATGCGCATCTCGGGCGTGACGTGGTCGAACAGCGTGCCGCCCATCCAGAAGCCATCGCCGCAGCCTTCGCCAGCCTGGCTGCCGTCGAACTGACGCCCGTCGACCAGCAGCTTCGCGCCTTCCTTCTCGCCCTGCGCGATGTAGCCGGTGATGCGCTCGTGCGCGGCGCGCGTGACGATCGGGCCCATCTCGGCCGCGAGGTTCCTGCCGTCGAGCACCTTCAGCGTCTTCGTGCGCTCGATGAGCTTGGGCAGCAGCCGGTCGGCCACGTCGCCCACCAGCACCGCCACGCTGATCGCCATGCAGCGCTCGCCGGCCGAGCCGTAGCCGGCGCCGATGAGTGCGTCCACGGCCTGGTCGATGTCGGCGTCGGGCATGACCACCATGTGGTTCTTCGCGCCGCCCAGGGCCTGCACGCGCTTGCCGTGGCGCGCGCCGGTCTCGTAGATGTAGTTGGCGATGGGCGTGGAACCCACGAAGCTGATGGCCTTGACGTCAGGGTGCTCGAGCAGCGCATCGACCGCCGCCTTGTCGCCCTGCACCACGTTGAACACGCCGTCGGGCAGGCCGGCCTGCTTGAGCAGCTCGGCCATCATGAGCGACGCGCTCGGGTCGCTCGGGCTGGGCTTGAGCACGAAGGTGTTGCCCGCGGCGATGGCCACCGGGAACATCCACATCGGCACCATCACCGGGAAGTTGAAAGGCGTGATGCCGGCGACCACGCCCAGCGGCTGGCGCAGCGTCCAGTTGTCGATGCCGGTGCTCACCTGGTCGGTGAAGTCGCCCTTGAGCAGTTGCGGGATGCCGCAGGCGAACTCGACGATGTCGATGCCGCGGCTGACTTCGCCCTGCGCATCGGTGAACACCTTGCCGTGCTCGGCGGTGATGAGGTGGGCCAGCTCGTCCTTGTGCTGGTTGAGCAGTTCGAGGAACTTGAACATCACGCGTGCGCGGCGGATCGGCGGCGTGTCGGCCCACTTGGGGAACGCCGCCTGCGCGGCAGCCACGGCAGCGTCGACCTGCGCCGCGTCGGCCAGACCCACCTTGCCGGTGACGGCGCCGGTGGCGGGGTTCGTCACGTCCTGCGTGCGGCCCGAGGTGTTGGCGGCAGCGACGCCAGCGATGTGGTGATCGATATTTCTGATACTGATGGACATAAGAAGGTCTCCTGAAGGCAATTTGGCCTAATCCACGTGGAAAAGGCCAATGAATTCGCGTCGATGGGCTTATAAATCTGTTTTATATGACTACGGCATCGATGGACCTCCAGATTCTGCGCGCCTTCGTTCTGGCGGCGCGGGAAGGCAACGTGTCACGCACGGCCGAGAAGCTGCACCTGACGCAACCCGCGGTGAGCCTGCAGCTCAAGCGTTTCGCCGAGGACACCGGGTTGCAACTGTTCACGCGCACACCGCATGGCCTGGCGCTGACGGCCGACGGCGCGGCCCTGCTGCCGCAGGCCGAGCGCGTGCTTGCGGCCGTGGGCGACCTGCAGCAGGCCGCGCGCAACCTGCAGTCGACCGTGCGCGGCGCGCTGCGCATCGGCACCATCCTCGACCCTGAATTCACCCGCCTGGGCATGTTCCTGCGCGAGCTGGTCGAGGCCGCGCCGCAAATCGAGACCGAGCTGCGCCACGGCATGAGCGGCAGCGTGCTCGCGCAGGTGCAGCGCGGCGAACTCGACGTGGGCTTTCACCTCGGCACCGAGGGCGACGCCGCGTCGGCCACATCTGCGTCCCCGGCGCTCTCGGCGCGCACGCTCACCCGCTTCACCTACCGCGTGGTGGCGCCGGCGGGCTGGGGCCCGCAGGTGCTGGGCCGCGACTGGAAGGCGCTGGCCGCGCTGCCCTGGCTGGCCACGCCACCCGAGTCGGCGCACCACCGGCTGCTGGAACAGGTGTTCGGCCCCCTTGGGCTGGCGCCGCGCCGTGTGGCGCTGGTGGACCAGGAGGCCTCGATGCTCGACCTGCTGAAGTCGGGCGTGGGCCTGAGTCTGGTGCGCGATTCGATCGCGATCCGCGAGAGCCAAGCCCACGGCCTCGTGCTCGCCGACCGCGTGCAGCTCGACTGCGCGTTGCGCTTCGTCTCGCTGGCGGCGCGGCGCAACGAGCCCGTCATCGCCAGCGCCTGGGACGCGCTCTCGCGCGCCTGGAGTTGAAGCGGGCGCCGCAGGGGCCGGGCCAGTACGCATCGCCGACGCACACCAGGCTGAAGAAAAGCTGAAAAAACGGCGTCACGCCCTACGCGAACGGGAGATTCGGGGCACACGAGGTGCGGATGCACGCGGTTACGATGCGCCCTTCCCGAACCAGTTTTTTGTTAACTTTTCCGTTCATCCGCCTATGCCGCCCGCCACATCGCCTGCCGACGCTCCAGCCGCCGACAGCGCGTGGCCCCGACTCGGGCAACAGACGCAGGATGGCCGCACCTGGGCCGTGGCCGGCGGTCGCTGGACCACGTTGGCGATGTCGTCGCGGCCGGCCTGGGAGGCGCTGGCGAAAAGCCTGAGCGCCCTGCCGCCCGAAGCCGACCGAGCCTGGGACCTGCGCCCGATCGAGCAGCTCGACCACATCGGCGCCCAGTTGCTGTGGGACCACTGGCGCCACGAATGGCCCGCCACGCTCGAACTGCTGCCGCAGCACCGCGCGGTGCTCGACCAGGTGGCGCAGTTCACCGTCGCCACGCCGGACGAGCCGGCGAAGTCGCTGCCCGACCGCGTGCGCGAGTTCGCCCACCACGGCCCGCGCGCGATGGTGGTGATGCGCGACTTCGTCGGCCTCATCGGCCAGCTCGCGCTCGACCTGTGCACCCTGGCGCGCGCACCGCATCGCGCGCCGTGGCGCGATTTCTCGGGTCATCTCTACCAGTTCGGCGCCACGGCGCTGCACATCACGGCGCTAGTCGGGCTGCTGATCGGCGTGGTGCTGGCCTACCTGATCTCGCAGCAGTTGCGCCAGTACGGCGCCGAGACCTTCGTGGTGAACATCCTGGGCCTGTCGCTGATCCGCGAGCTGGGGCCGGTGCTGGCCGCCGTACTGATCGCGGGCCGCTCGGGCTCGGCGATCACGGCGCAGATCGGCGTGATGCGCGTCACCGAAGAACTCGACGCCATGCGCGTGATGGGCATCCCGCACGGCTTTCGCCTCGTGATGCCGCGCGTGCTGGCGCTGGCCATCGCAATGCCCTTGATCAGCCTGTGGACCTCGATGGCGGCGCTGGCCGGCGGCATGCTCGCGGCCAACGCGGCGCTCGACATTTCGCCCTCCTACTTTCTCTCGGCGCTGCCGCGCGCGGTGCCGATTTCCAACGTCTGGCTCGCCACCGCCAAGTCGGCGGTGTTCGGCGTGCTGATCGCGCTGATCGGCTGCTACTTCGGCATGAAGGTCAAGCCCAACACCGAGAGCCTGGGGCGTGGCACCACGTCGTCGGTCGTGACCTCGATCACCGCCGTGATCCTGGTCGACGCGCTCTTCGCCGTCCTGTTCAAGGGCATAGGATTCCGCGGATGACGAACGCTGCCGACAACGTGGTCGTCGACATCCGCAAACTGTGGACGGTGTTCAAGAACACCGACGGCGAGCAGGTGGTGCACCGCAACCTCGACCTGCACATCGAGCGCGGCGAGGTGCTGTCGCTGGTCGGCGGCTCGGGCACCGGCAAGACGGTGCTGCTGCGCCAGATCCTCGGGCTGCAGAAACCCACGAAAGGCGTGGTCGAGGTGCTGGGCCAGGCGCCGGGCGAACTCAGCGCGGCCGGCGCGGCCAACGTGGGCATGCTGTTCCAGCACGGCGCGCTGTTCTCGGCCTTCAGCGTTCTGGAGAACATCGCCTTTCCGCTGCGCGAACTCAAGCTATTGCCCGACGACCTGATCCGCCACGCCGCGCTCGTGAAGCTGCAGATGGTGGGGCTGGAGCCGCAGCACGCCAACAAGAGCCCGTCGGACCTGTCGGGCGGCATGATCAAGCGCGTGGCGCTGGCGCGCGCGCTCATCATGGACCCGCCGCTGCTGCTGCTGGACGAACCCACCGCCGGCCTCGACCCCGAGGCCTCCGACAGTTTCTGCGACCTGCTGCGCGGCCTGCACCGCGAGCTGGGCCTGACGGTCGTGATGGTCACGCACGACCTGGACACGCTGTTCGACCTGAGCACCCGCATCGCGGTGCTGGCCGACCAGCAGGTGATCGTGAGCGGCACGGCGCGCGAAGTCATCGCTTATCCGCACCCCTTCATCCACGAGTACTTTCTCGGCGGGCGCGGCCAGCGCGCCCTGGAAGCGCTGCACGACAAACCCGCGCCGCGGCCCGAGGCCGCTCGCGCTGAAGAAAGGTAGGTCCCCACCATGGAAAACAAGGCCCATGCCCTTGCCGCCGGCGCCTTCGTGCTCGGCCTGCTCGCCGCGCTCATCGCGCTGGTGGTCTGGTTCACGCGCGACAACACCGTGCGCAACGTCTACGAACTGTCCACCCGCGACGCCGTGAGCGGCCTGCAGCCGCAGGCCATGGTGCGCTACCGCGGCATCGCGGTCGGCAAGGTGACCTCGATCGACTTCGACCCCAAGACCAAGGGCAACGTGCGCGTGCGCATCACGGTCGATGAGCGCGTGCCGCTCACCACCTCCAGCTTTGCCACGCTGAGCTACCAGGGCGTGACCGGCCTGGCCTTCATCGCACTGGACGACGAAGGCGAATCGACCGTCGCGCTCAAGCCCGACAACGGCAACCCGCCGCGCATTCCGCTCAAGCCCTCGATGCTGGCGAAACTGCAGGACCGCGGCGAGGAAATCATCGACCAGGTGGAAGAAGTGACCAAGCGCGCCAACGCGCTACTGGCCGACGCCAACCAGAAGCGCGTGGCCGATGCGCTGGAGAACATCGCGGCCGCCTCGGCCAGCGCCAACACGCTGCTCAAGCAGCTCGACAACACCGTGAAGACCGGCCTGAACCCGACGCTGGCCGCCATGCCCGAGACGCTGTCGACGGTGAAGAAGGCCGCCGGCGACGTCTCGCGCGTGGCCAACAACTTCAACACCACCGTGGGCCGGCTCAACGCGCCCGACGGCCCGGTCGAGCGCCTGAGCGACGGCACCAAGGCGCTGGCGCAGGCGGTCGATTCGTTCAACGCCGCCACCCTGCCGCGCGTGAACCGCGTGGCCGACGACACCGCGCACGCGGTGCGCCGCCTGGGCCGCGCGGCCGACAGCATCAACGACAACCCGCAATCGCTGCTGTTCGGCAACGGCGGCGCGGCGGCGGGTCCGGGCGAGCCCGGTTTTGTCGCGCCCGCGGCACGCCACTGAAACGGGAGCAGAAATCATGCGCAAGACCACCCTCCTCACCCTCGCCAGCCTCGGCAGTGCGCTGCTGCTCGCCGGCTGCGGCGCGCTGCCCGACAAGCCCGCGCGCGCCACGCTCTACGACTTCGGCCCCGGTCTTTCGGCCACCACGCCTGCTGCTGCAGCGACGCCGGCGACCGCGCTGCCGACGCTGTCCCTCGCGGAGTTCGACAGCAACACGCGCCTGGACGGCACGCAGATCCTGTACCGCATGGGCTATGCCGACGCCAACGAGCTGCGCCCCTACGGCCAGTCGCGCTGGAGCCTGCCGCCCGCGCAGCTGCTGCGCCAGCGGCTGCGCGACACGCTCGCCGAGCGCCGCACCGTGCTCGGCCCCGAGGAGAGCGCGACGCTCGCGCGCGCCGAGGGCGTGGTGCCCGACACGCTGCGCATCTCGCTCGACGAGTTCAGCCACTACTTCGATGCCCCCGCCAGCAGCGCGGGGCTGGTGCGCCTGCGCGCCACGCTGGTCCGTACCGCCACCGGCGGCGACCGCGTGCTCGGCCAGCGCACCTTCACCGTGCGCCGCCCCGCGGCCAGCGCCGATGCGCCCGGCGGCGTGAGGGCGCTGATCGCGGCCAGCGACGCGGCCATGGCCGAGGTCGTGCAATGGGTCGACCAGCTGCAACAGCAACAACCGCCGCAGCCGCGCACGGCTGCGACGCGGCGCTGAAGCGCACCCGCTTTCTTCTTCCGTTCCGTCTTCGTCCGCAACCCACCTTCGAGGAGACCTGTCCCATGAACGCAACGCGCATCGTCGGCATCCTGCTGGTCGTGGCCGGCATCGCCGGGCTCGGCCTGGGCGGCTTCAGCTTCACCAAGGAAACCCACCAGGCCAAGCTCGGCCCGCTGGAGTTCTCGGTGAAGGAAAAACAGAACGTCAACATCCCGGCCTGGGCCGGCGTGGCGGCGATCGTGGTGGGCGGCGCGCTGGTGCTGCTGGGTGGCAAGAAGGGCTGAAAGCGCCCGCCACCCGCCATGGCCGACGCCTTCGTGCCGCTCGAAGGCGGCTGCACCTGCCGGCAGGTGCGCTACCGCCTGAACGCCCCGCCGCTCTTCGTGCACTGCTGCCACTGCCGCTGGTGCCAGCGCGAGACGGGCTCGTCCTTCGCGCTCAATGCGCTGATCGAACCCGAGCACGTACAGATGCTGCAGGGCGCGGTCGATCTCGTGCTCACGCCTTCGGCCAGCGGGCGCGGCCAGAAATACGCGCGCTGCCCGGCCTGCCACGTCGCGCTGTGGAGCCACTACGCGGGTGCCGGCGACGCCGTGAGCTTCGTGCGCGTGGGCACGCTGGACACGCCCGACCGGCTGCCGCCGGACCTGCACATCTTCACGATGTCGAAGCAGTCGTGGGTGGTGCTGCCGCCCGGCGCACCGGCGGTGCCCGAGTACTACGACCGCAAGGACCACTGGCCGGCCGCGAGCCTCGCGCGCTGGCGCGTGCTGCGCGAGAAGATGCGAGCGGCCGGCTGACGTTTCAGTCGCCGGCCATCCCCGCCAGCAACTGCGGCAGCAGGTCTTCCGACGCCCCGCGCAGCACCACCGCCGCCGCGTCGTCCAGATGCGGCAGCGGCTCGATGTTGAGCGTGACGAGCCGCGCCCCGCGCGCCATCGCAAGCTTGGGCAGCTCGGCCGCCGGGTAGACGATGGTGGTGCTGCCGACCACGAGGAACAGGTCGGACTCCTGCGCCGCCACCTGGGCGTCGAGCAGCACGCCCGGGTTGAGCATCTCGCCGAACATCACCACGTCGGGCCGTGCATGCGAACCGCAGCGCAGGCAGCGGTGGAAGGGCCATGGGCCGCTGCGGTTGCCGCAGTGGTCGCAGCGCCAGCGGCGCAGCGAGCCATGCAGCTCCAGCACGTCCTGTCCGCCGGCCTTGCCGAGGAGGCCATCGACGTTCTGCGTGATGAGCCGGGTCGCGGGCCGCAGCCGTTGCAGCTGCGCCAGCGCGAGGTGGCCGGGGTTGGGTGACGCGGTCTCGATCAGCGACAGGCGCTGGGCCCAGAACTTGGTGAAGCCGCCCGGGTCGCGCGCGAGGTCTTCGGCGTGCGAGAACTTGAGCGCGTTCTGGCTCGCCCAGAGGCCGTCGGCGTCGCGGTAGGTCGGGATGCCCGAGGCCTTCGAGAGGCCCGCGCCCGAGAAGACCACGATGCGCCGGGCACCACGCAGCAACGCCACGGTGCGGTCGATGCGCAGCGCGAGGTCGTCGGAGGCGGAAGCAGAAGACGAAGAAGAGGAAGACACGGCGGAAGAAAACAGGCTCATCGGTCGGACACAAGGGACACCGCGGCAGCGCCCAGTCGCTGCGACACCGTGCCCGCGCAGGCCTTGAGCGCGCGCGCGATCTCGCCGTCCCAGGCGGTGTCGAAGATGGCGGCCGGGCCGATGGCGGTCACGGCCAGCACGATGGCGCCGGTGTGGTCGAACACCGGCGCGGCCATGGCGCTCACGCCCTCGATCACCTCGCCGTCGGAGCGGCTGATGCCGTGGTCGCGCACCTCCTTCAGCTGGCGCTCGAAGTCGCTCCACGAGGGCAGCGGCTGCACGGCAGGCATGCCCGCCGCCGGGGCGGATTCGGCGGCGCCCTTGCGCTGCTTCTGGCGCTGGCGCTCGTCCTCGAGCTGGCCGCGCACCACGGCGGCGTCGAGGTAGGCGCCGAAGACGCGGCCCGAGGCCGTGGTGGTCAGCGAGAACACCGTGCCGTGGCGCATGTTCACGTGCACCGGCGAGGGCGACTCGGCCGTGCGCACGATGGTCGCGCCCCGCGCGCCCCACACGGCCAGCGCCACGGTATGGCCGATCTGCTGCGCGAGCCGGGCGACCAGCGGCGTGGCGATGTGCACCGGGTCGGCCTGCTGCAGGCTGATCAGCCCCAGTTGCAAGGCCAGCGGGCCGAGCAGATAGTGGCCGCTGGCGCGGTCCTGCTCGATGAGCCCCAACCGGCCGAAGCTCACCATGTACGGGTGGGCCTTGGCGGCCGTCATGTCCGCTTCGCGGGCAAGGTCTTTGAGCGCCATCGGGCGGCCGTGGTGCACCAGGGCGCGCAGCAGCTGCCCGCCGACTTCGATGCTCTGGATGCCGCGCTGGGCGCGGTCGGTGTCATTGGCTGCCATGGCCCGCCTTGCCCTGTGGTCGTTCGTTCATGAAGAAGGGATTAGACATGAACTGATCCGCGGCTTACACTCCGCACATTCGTTAATAGCGAATTCATTCGCCAGAAACAAATACACCCCCACCCACACCGGAGACACACGATGAGCCAAGCCAAGAAATTCGCCAGCCAGGCCGATCTGGAAGAAAAGAAGGTCACCTTCAGCCAGATCTCCGAACACGCCTGGGCCTACACGGCCGAGGGCGACCCCAACACCGGGATCATCATTGGCGACGACTGCGTGCTGGTGGCCGACACCCAGGCCACGCCCGCCATGGCCGCCGACGTGGTGCGCCGCATCCGCGAAGTGACCGACAAGCCCATCAAGTACGTGGTGCTCACCCACTACCACGCGGTGCGCGTGCTGGGCGCGGCGGGCTACGGCGCCGAGCACATCCTGGCCAGCCAGGACACGCGCGACCTGATCGTCGAGCGCGGCGAGGAAGACAAGGCCAGCGAAATCGGCCGCTTCCCCCGCCTGTTCCAGAACGTCGAGACGGTGCCCCCGGGCCTGACCTGGCCCACCATGACCTTCACCGGCAAGATGACGCTGTGGCTGGGCAAGCTCGAAGTGCAGCTGCTGCAGCTGGGCCGCGGCCACACCAAGGGCGACACGGTCGTCTGGCTGCCGCAGGAGCGTGCGCTGCTGTCGGGCGACCTGGTCGAGTTCGGTGCCACGCCGTATGCGGGCGATGCCTACTTCCAGGACTGGCCGCAGACGCTGGACAACCTCGCCGCCCTGAAGCCGCTGGCCCTGGTGCCCGGCCGCGGCGCCGCGCTGACCACGCCGCAGGACGTGGCCAAGGGCCTGCAGGAAACGCGCGACTTCATCGCCGACGTGTACGCCAGCGTGAAAGAAGGCGTGAAGGCCGGCCGCGACCTGAACGCGGTCTACAAGGACACCTACGAGAAGCTCAAGCCCAAGTACAGCCAGTGGGTGATCTTCGACCACTGCATGCCCTTCGACGTGAGCCGCGCCTACGACGAGGCCTCGGGCCACGCCGACCCGCGCGTGTGGACGGCGCAGCGCGACATCGACATGTGGAAGGCGCTGGAAGGCTGACCGGTATTTCTCCCTCCCCTGCCGGGGGAGGCGCAAGACAACGACAGAAGACCCCAGACACGGAGACAAGCACGTGATCGACTACCAAAGCCTGCGCTTCGACTACAAGCGCCACGCCGACCAGGACGCCGCCGCGCCCGCCCGCCACCCCGTGGTGGTCGTGGGTGCCGGCCCGGTGGGCCTGGCGCTCGCCATCGACCTCGCGCTGCGGCAGATTCCCGTGGTGCTGCTGGACAACGACAACACGCTGTCCAGCGGCTCGCGCGCGATCTGCTTCGCCAAGCGCACGCTCGAAGTGTTCGACCGCCTCGGCTGCGGCGACCGCATGGTGGACAAGGGCGTGTCGTGGAACGTCGGCCGGGTGTTCTTCCATGACGAGCAGGTGTACAGCTTCGACCTGCTGCCCGAGCCCGGCCACGAGCGACCGGCCTTCATCAACCTGCAGCAGTACTACGTCGAGGGCTACCTCGTCGAGCGCGCTGCTTCGCTGCCGCTGATCGACCTGCGCTGGAACAACAAGGTGACGGGTATCGAACAGGGCGACGACGGCGCCGTGCTCACCATCGAGACGCCCGAGGGCGACTACCAGCTGCAGGCCGGCTACGTCGCCGCCTGCGACGGCTCGCGCTCCAACCTGCGCCAGCTGCTCGGGCAGGAAGCCAAGGGCCGCGTCTTCCGCGACCGCTTCCTGATCGCCGACATCACGATGGACGCGCACCTGCCCACCGAGCGCCGCTTCTGGTTCGATCCGTCGTTCCACCCCGGCCAGAGCGTGCTGCTGCACAAGCAGGCCGACGGCGTGTGGCGCATCGACTTCCAGCTCGGCTGGGACGCCGACCCGGTGGAAGAACGCAAGCCCGAGAACATCACGCCGCGCGTGCGCGCGCTGCTGGACAGCATCGGCTTCGAGGGCGTGCAGTTCCAGATCGGCTGGGCCAGCGTCTACACCTTCGCCTGCCAGCGCATGGAGCGCTTCCGCCACGGCCGCGTGCTGTTCGCGGGCGACTCGGCGCACGGCGTGTCGCCCTTCGGCGCGCGCGGTGCCAACTCGGGCGTGCAGGACGCCGACAACCTCGCCTGGAAGCTCGCGGCCGTGGTGCAGGGCGACGCGCCCGACGCGCTGCTCGACACCTACGCCAGCGAACGCGAGTACGCGGCCGACGAGAACATCCGCAACTCCACGCGCGCGACCGACTTCATCACGCCCAAGAGCGAGGTGAGCCGGCTGTTCCGCGACGCGGTGCTGGAGCTGACCAAGCGCCACGCCTTCGCGCGCACGCTGGTCAACAGCGGGCGCCTGTCGGTGGCCACGGTGCTGCGCGATTCGCCGCTGAACACGCCCGACGCCGACACCTTCGCGGGTGCGATGGTGCCCGGCGCGGCGGCGGCCGATGCACCGGTGGTGCGCGCCGATGGCAGCACCGGCTGGCTGCTGCGCGAATGCCATGGGGCGCGCTTCACCGCGCTGGTGTTCGGCGACGGCGAAGCGGCCGAGCGCAGCCTGCAGGCCCTGAAGGCGTCCGAGCTGACGCTGCACACCGTGCGCGTGGCGAGTGGCGGTGCCGAGGCGGCGCTGGCCACGCAGCGCTACGACGCGCAACCCGGCACCGTCTACCTGCTGCGGCCCGACCAGCACGTGTGCGCACGCTGGCGGCAACCCACCGCGGCGAAGCTCCGCGCGGCCCTCGACCACGCACTGGCAAAGGCATGACGACGATGCAACTGATCACCACGCCCCACCTCGACGCGCCCGACGATTTCTACGAGGCGCTCATCGAAGCCCACCAAGGGCTTTCCACCGAAGAAAGCCACGCCTTCAACGCACGGCTCGTGCTGGTGCTGGCCAACCACGTCGGCTCGCTGGCCGTGCTGCGCGAGGCCTTCGACGCGGCGCGCGCCGGCTGAGCTGCGGCGCCTTCACGCACATTCAACAGATTCACCTCATCGCGATTTTCGAAAGAGAAGCCCATGACCCAAGCAACCCCTGCCTCCGAACGGCGCTACCAGAGCGGCTTCGGCAACGAATACGCCTCCGAGGCCGTGCCCGGCGCGCTGCCGCAAGGCCGCAACAACCCGCAGCGCGGCCCCTTCGACCTGTACACCGAGCTGCTCTCGGGCACCGCCTTCACGGCGCCGCGCCACGAGAACCGCCGCACCTGGCTGTACCGTCGCCAGCCCTCGGTGGTGTCGGGCCGCTACCAGCCCTACGCCCAGGCGCGCTGGACCACCGGCGCCGACCGCGAGATCGCGCTGCCGCCCGAGCCGATGCGCTGGGGCCCGCTGCCGCTGGACGGCGCGGCCGACAAGGACTTCGTCGACGGCATGCACACGCTGGCCGCCAACGGCGACGCCGAGTCGCAGGTCGGCATCGGCTCGCTGATGTACCTGGCCGGGCGTTCGATGGAACAGCGCGCCTTCGTCAATGCCGACGGCGAGATGCTGGTGATGCCCCAGCAGGGCCGCCTCGTCATCACCACCGAACTCGGCGTACTCGACGTCAAGCCCGGCGAGATCGCCGTGCTGCCGCGCGGCATGGTCTTCAAGGTCGCGCTGCCCGACGGTCTCTCGCGCGGCTACGTGTGCGAGAACTACGGCGCGCACTTCCGCCTGCCCGAGCTCGGCCCGATCGGCTCGAACGGCCTGGCCAATGCACGCGACTTCCAGGCACCCGTGGCAGCCTTCGAGGAAGACGGCGGCGCCTACGAGCTGGTGAAGAAATTCGGCGGCCGCTTCTGGACCGCGCCCACCAAGCAGTCGCCCTTCAACGTGGTCGCCTGGCACGGCAACCTGGCGCCGGTGAAGTACGACACGGCGAACTTCATGGTGATCGGCTCGATCAGCTTCGACCATCCCGATCCGTCGATCTTCACCGTGCTGACCTCGCCCAGCGACACGCCCGGCACGGCCAACTGCGACTTCGTGATCTTCCCGCCGCGCTGGATGGTCATGGAGAACACCTTCCGTCCGCCATGGTTCCACCGCAACCTCATGAGCGAGTTCATGGGCCTGGTGCTGGGCGAGTACGACGCCAAGCCGGGCGGTTTCAAGCCCGGCGGCGCCAGCCTGCACAACTGCATGGTGCCGCACGGCCCGGATGAAGAAGCCTTCGACAAGGCGACGCACGCCGACCTCAAGCCGCACAAGCTGGACAACACGCTGGCCTTCATGTTCGAGAGCCGCTACCGTTTCATCCCGACGAACTTCGCGCTGCAAAGCCCGGCGCTCGACACCGACTACACGGACTGCTGGGCCGGCTTGAAGGACCAGTTCAAGGCATGACGCACGCTCTCACCCTCACACGCCGCGCGGCGGCCCTCGCGCTGCTGGCCGCGCCCCTGCTCACGCACGCGGCCGACTTTCCGTCGAAGCCCATCAAGTTCATCGTGCCCTACACGGCCGGCGGCACCACGGATCTCGTGGCACGCACCGTGGGCCAGAAGGTCTCGGAGAAGCTGGGCCAGCCGGTGCTCATCGACAACCGCGGCGGCGCGGGCGGCAACATCGGCATGGACGCCGTGGCCAAGGCCGCGCCCGACGGCTACACCATCGGCTTCGGTGCGATCTCGACCAATGCGCTGAATCCGCACATCTACAAGTCGATGGCCTTCGACCCACGCAAGGACTTCACCGCCATCAGCCTGCTGGGCATGTCGACCATCGTGCTCGAAGTGCCGGCAAGCTCGGCCATCAAGACCGTGCCCGACCTGATCGCCGCCGCGAAGAAGAACCCCGGCCTGCCCTACGCCACCGCGGGCGCCGGCACCTCGATGAACCTGGCCGGCGTGATGTTCGCGCAGATGACCGGCACCGAGCTCACGCACGTGGCCTACAAGGGCAGCGGCCCGGCCATCACCGACATGCTGGGCAACAACATCACGGTGATGTTCGACAACCTGCCGGCCTCGCTGCCGCACATCCAGGCCGGCAAGCTGCGCGCACTGGCGGTGGCAGGATCGACGCGCTCGCCCTCGCTGCCCGACGTGCCGACGATGGCCGAGGCCGGCCTCAAGGGCTACGCGCTGGAACCCTGGTTCGGCGTCTACGGTCCGGCGAAGCTGCCGGCACCGATCGTGAAGGCATTGAACGACGCCTTCGTCGAAGCGCTCGCGATGCCCGACGTGAAGGCCAAGCTGCAGCAGGCGGGCTTCTCGCCACGCGGCTCGACCGCGCAGGAGCTGAGCACGCTCACCGACACCGAATACAAGCGCCTGGGCGACGTCGCCAAAAAGGCCGGCATGACCGCAGAGTGACGCTCACCCCCAGGCTTGCCCACTTCGTGTGGCCGCCACCCCCCTTCCGGGGGCAACACCTGCGGCCCGGCAAAGCCGGTTCCGCGGTGTTCCCTGAAAGAGTCCGGACCCTTAGAACATTTGCTTGAAAGACATCCATGACCGCACTCAACGCCACCCATGACCCGAAGCTGCGCAGCTGGGTCGCCGCCGCCAACGTGGCCGGCACCGACTTCCCGATCCAGAACCTGCCTTTCGGCCGTTTCCGCACCGCCGGCAGCAGCGAGGCCTTTCGCATCGGCGTGGCCATCGGCGACCAGATCCTCGACCTGCGCGCGGCCGGCCTCGTCGACACCGACGACATGAACATGCTGATGAACGCGAGCGTGAAGGATCGCCAGGCCCTGCGCGCCGCGATCTCCGCCGGCCTCGCCGAAGGCAGCGACAAGCAGGCCGCCTGGTCGAAGGCGCTGCTCGCACAGGCCCAGGCCGAGATGACCGTGCCCTGCCGCATCGGCGACTACACCGACTTCTACACGGGCATCCACCACGCCACCACCATCGGCAAGCTGTTCCGTCCCGACCAGCCGCTGATGCCCAACTACAAGTGGGTGCCCATCGGCTACCACGGCCGCGCCTCGTCGATCGGCGTGAGCGGCCAGACCTTCAAGCGCCCCCAGGGCCAGACCAAGGCGCCGGACGCGGTCGCGCCGAGCTTCGGTCCTTCGAAGCGCCTCGACTACGAACTGGAGCTGGGCTTCCTCGTGGGCCGCGGCAATGCGCTGGGCGAGCCCATCGCCATCGCCGATGCCGAAGACCACCTGTTCGGCGTGACGCTGCTCAACGACTGGTCGGCGCGCGACCTGCAGGCCTGGGAATACCAGCCGCTGGGCCCGTTCCTGGCGAAGAACTTCGCCAGCACGCTGTCGCCCTGGATCGTGACGACCGAGGCGCTGGCCCCGTTCCGCGCGAAGTTCGAGCGCCCCGCCGAAGACCCGCAACCGCTGCCCTACCTCGACGCCCCGTCGAACCGCGCCAGCGGCGCGCTCGACATCACGCTCGAAGTGCTGCTGCAGACCGCGAAGATGCGCGCCGACGGCGTGGCGCCCGTGCGCCTGACCCTGGGCAACACCACCGAAGCCGCCTACTGGACCGCCGCGCAGCTCATCACGCACCACACGGTCAACGGCTGCAACCTGCAGCCCGGCGACCTGCTGGGCTCGGGCACGCTGTCGGGCCCGCAACCCGACCAGGCCGGCTCGCTGATGGAACTCACGCTGGGCGGCAAGCAACCCGTCACGCTGCCCAACGGCGAGAAGCGCACCTTCCTGGAAGACGGCGACACGCTGGTGATGCGCGGCTGGTGCGAGCGCGACGGCGCGGTGCGCATCGGGTTGGGTGAAGTGGCGGGGACCGTGGTCGCCTGAAGTCCGGTGTTGTCCCCTCTCCCCTTGCGGGGAGAGGGTTAGGACAGGGGCTTCGCAACGTCGCGCGGCGTTGACTGCCGCGAGCCCCCACCCCAGCCCTCCCCCGGAAGGGGAGGGAGCAAGACTTCAGGGCGTAGGCGTCGCCGACGATGCCGCGCCCGCCGGCGCCGGTGCGGCAACCGCCGCCGGCCACGCCACCTCGCTGGCCACGCGCGGCTTGCCCATCGGGGCGCCGGCGCGACCGATGCGCACGGCGGCCATGTCGGCCTCGCTCGGGTACTGGTCCATGAGCCAGTAGTCGAACACTCGGCGCGCCAGCGGCGCTGCGGCACCCGCACCCCAGCCCGCGTTCTCCACGATGACCGCCAGCGCGATCTTCGGGTTGTTGGCCGGTGCGTAGGCCATGAACAGCGCGTGGTCGCGCTGGTGCTCCTCGAGCGCGCGCGCGTTGTACTTGGTGTTCTTGGCCTGCGTCACGGCCTGCGCCGTGCCGGTCTTGCCAGCCGCCTGGTAGCCCGCGCCCGCGAACACGCCGCGCGCGGTGCCGCTGGTGACCACGCTGGTCAGACCCTCCCGGATCACCGCGACGTTGGCCGCCGTGTAGCCGAGGTTCTCGGCGGGCGGCTGCGGCAGCGGCACGACCTGCCCGCTGACCGTGTTGCGCATCGCCAGCGCCAGGTGCGGCCGGTGCTTCATGCCGCCGTCGGCCACGATGGCCGTGGCCTGCGCCAGCTGCAGCATGGTGAAGGCGTTGTAGCCCTGGCCGATGCCCAGCGAGATCGTCTCGCCCGCGTACCACTTCTTCTGCTCGGGCCGCTTGTAGGCGTTGCGCTTCCACTCGGTGCTCGGCAGCACGCCGCGCACCTCGCCGCCCAGGTCGATGCCGGTGATCTGGCCGAAGCCCAGCGGCTTCATGAAGTCGTGGATCAGGTCCACGCCCATCTCGTTGGCCAGCGAGTAGTAGTAGATGTTGCTCGACACCTGGATCGAGCGGCGCATGTCGACACCGCCCAGGTAGCCTTCGGGGCTGCCGAAGCGGTGGCCGCCGAAATTGAAGTAGCCGGGGTCGTTCACCACCACGCTCGCCGCGCGCTTGCCGGTCTGCAGCGCCGCCAGCGCCATGAAGGGCTTGTAGGTAGAGCCCGGCGGGTAGGTGCCGCGCAGCGCGCGGTTGAGCAGCGGCTTGTCGATGGATTCGGTGAGCGCCTGCCAGCTCTCGGTGTCGATGCCTTCGACGAACAGGTTGGGGTCGAAGGTCGGCTTGCTCACGAAGGCCAGGATCTCGCCGGTCTTCGGGTCGATGGCCACGAGCGCGCCGCGCCGCTCGCCGTACATGTCTTCGATCAGCTTCTGCAGCTTGATGTCGAGCGACAGCATGACGGTGTTGCCCGGCGTGGCCGGGTGGCTCGCGAGCCGGCGCACGGCGCGCCCGCCGGCGGAGGTTTCCATCTGCTCGACGCCGGTCTGGCCGTGCAGCATCTTCTCGTAGCTCTGCTCGATGCCGAGCTTGCCGATGTAATCGGTGCCCTTGTAGTTGGCCTGCTCTTCCTCGTCCCAGTCTTCCATCGCGGTCTTCTCGCGCTGGTTGATGCGGCCGATGTAGCCCAGCACGTGCGAGGCCAGCTCGCCCTGCGGGTAGTTGCGGAACAGGCGCGCCTTGATCTCCACGCCCGGAAACCGGTAGCGCTGCGCCGCGAAGCGCGCGACCTCTTCGTCGCTCAGCCGGGTGCGGATCGGAATGGAGTCGAAGCTGCGCGAGTCCTCGCGCAGGCGCTTGAAGCGGCGGCGATCGCGCGGCGACACCTCGAGCACGCTGGTCAGGCTGTTGATGGTTTCCTCGACATCGCCGACCTTCGAGGGCGTGATCTCCAGCGTGTAGGCCGAGTAGTTGGAAGCCAGCACGATGCCGTTGCGATCGAGGATGAGCCCCCGGTTCGGCACCACCGGCACCACGGCTGTGCGGTTGCTCTCGGCCTGCTCGGCCAGGTCTTCGTGCCGCACCACCTGCAGGTAGACCAGTCGCGACCCCAGCAAGCCGAAGCCGAACAAGACCGCCAGGCCGATGACGATCACGCGGCGCTTGAAGCGCGCCAGATCGGCGGCAACGTTGCGGATTTCGGTCATGGCATCAGGAGCTTAGGCGTGCGCAGGAGCGATGGCAAATGCGACGAAGGGCAGGACTTAGAGGGGTCGGTTCTCGTCGGGTTCGGGCGTGCGGCGCTGAGGCGCGAGCAGCAGCGCCGTTGCCAGCGGCCACAGCGCCGCCTCGAGTGCGGGCGAGATCAGCACGCTCCAGCCCGGGAATACACCGCCGCCGATCATGCGCGTGAGCACCTCGATCAGCTGCGACAACGCAAACAGCGGCAGCACCTGCAGCGCCTGCGAGAACACCGGGTACCAGAGCAGGCGCCGGTGGATCATGATCGCGAAGAAGCCCAGCGTGGTGTAGGACAGCGCATGCTGGCCCAGCATGGCCGACTGGTGCACGTCCATGAGCAGGCCGAACATGAAGGCCGCGCCGATGCCCACGCGCGCAGGCTGGTGCACGCCCCAGAACACGATCACCAGCGCCAGCAGGTCGGGCATCCAGGCGGCACGGCCGATGGGCACCATGTTGACCAGCAGCGCCACGATGAGGCTGGTCCACATGAAGACGGGGCTGACGGGCAGCAGAAGCTGCTGCTGGCCGGGGCGCTTGATCATCGCGTGGAGCCTCCCGCCGGTTTCTTCTCGTTCTTGCCGGCGCCCGGCTTGCCGTCGGGCCGTTTGCGCTGGGTGCTCGCCGCCTCGACGTGCGGCGGCGCCACCGGCGCGCCGGAGGGTTCGAGCACGAGCACGTAGCGCGCGGCCGTCACGTGGGCCAGCGGCACGCAGTAGATGCGGGCAAAGGCCGAGTCGGCGCGGCGCTCGATGCGTTCGATCTTCGCCACCGGCAGGCCGGCCGGGTAGATGCCGTCGACGCCGCTGGTAGAGAGCAGGTCGCCCTCCTGCAAGTCGGCGTTGGCGGCCATGAAGCGCAGCTCGAGGCCGCCGCCGTGCGCCGAGGCGTCGCCGAAGGCCACGCTGCGCACGCCGGTGCGGGTGTTCTGCACAGGAATGGCCAGGTCGCGGTCGATCACCAGCGTGACCTCGCTCGTGAAGGGCAGCACCTGCGTCACCTGGCCCAGCACGCCGCGCGCGTCGATCACCGGCGAGCCGGCGGCCACGCCTTGCGCGAGGCCCTGGTCGATGACGATCTTGCGGGTGTAGGGGTCGGCCGCGTCGTACAGCACCTCGGCCGGGCGGCCGGGCGTGGTGGTGGTCTGGCGCAGCTCGAGCAGTTCGCGCAGGCGGGCGTTGTCCTGGGCGAGCGTGTCGGCGCGGCTGGCGGTCTCGGCCTGCAGCATCAGGGCCTTGCGGGCCTCGTCCTCGTTGCGCTGCGCGGTCTGCAGGTCTTCGAAGTAGCGGCTGCCACCCATCACCAGCATGACCGGCTTGAGCGCCGCCATCTGCACCGGATAGAGCACCGCGCCGATGGCCGAGCGGATCGGCTTCACGAGGTGAAAGCGTGCGTCGGCGACCATCAGGAAGAGCGAGAGCGCGCCGAAGAAGATCAGCTTGCTGAGTGCCGATTGCCCCTGGTTGAACAGGGGAGGCGCTGTGCGATCGAGCGTGCCCAGAGGCATGTAGTCAGACCCGGCAGTGGTGCGGCATCAAATAACAAAAAGCCGGCCTGCGCAAGCAAAGGCCGGCCGATGGCGGCTTTCGCCTTTTATTCGCTCGTGAAGATGCTGCCCAGACGGTCCATGCGCTCGAGGGCGATGCCGCAGCCGCGCACCACGCAGGTCAGCGGATCTTCGGCCACGAGCACCGGCAGGCCGGTTTCCTCGGCGAGCAGGCGGTCGAGGTCGCGCAGCAGCGCGCCACCGCCCGTGAGCATCATGCCGCGTTCGGCGATGTCGGCGCCCAGTTCGGGGGGCGTCTGTTCCAGCGCGTTCTTCACGGCCGAGACGATGTTGTTCAGGGGATCGGTCAGGGCTTCCAGCACTTCGTTGCTGCTGATGGTGAAGCTGCGCGGCACGCCTTCGGAGAGGTTGCGGCCCTTGACTTCCATTTCCTTGACTTCGGAGCCCGGAAAGGCCGAGCCGATGTTCTTCTTGATGACTTCGGCCGTCGGCTCGCCGATCAGCATGCCGTAGTTGCGGCGGATGTAGTTGATGATGGCTTCGTCGAAGCGGTCGCCACCGACACGCACCGAGCCCTTGTAGACCATGCCGCCCAGCGAGATGACGCCCACCTCGGTGGTGCCGCCGCCGATGTCCACCACCATCGAGCCCGAGGCTTCGCTGACGGGCAGGCCGGCGCCGATGGCCGCGGCCATGGGTTCTTCGATGAGGTAGACGGCGGTGGCGCCGGCGGCTTCGGCTGCGTCCTTGATGGCGCGGCGCTCGACCTGGGTCGAGCCGCAGGGCACGCAGATGATGATGCGCGGGCTCGGCGTGAGCAGCGTACGCGGGTGCACCATCTTGATGAACTGCTTGATCATCTGCTCGGTGATCACGAAGTCGGCGATCACGCCATCCTTCATCGGGCGGATGGCTTCGATGTTGCCGGGCACCTTGCCGAGCATCGCCTTGGCTTCGCGGCCGACTGCCTGGATCACCTTCTTGCCGTGGGGCCCGCCTTCGTGGCGGATCGCGACCACCGAGGGTTCGTCCAGCACGATGCCCTTGTTGCGGGCGAAGATCAGGGTGTTGGCGGTGCCGAGGTCGATCGCCAGGTCGGTGGAGAAGTACCGACGGAAAGCTCCAAACATGTGCGGAATCCTCTGAGCACGGCCTGCGCATCGGCAGGTCGTCGCTCTATTTTTGGGTCGTTTGACGGGGTGAATTGATCGTTTTTGGCGCAAAAGCCGGCGCGTTCGCGGGGGTTGCGGCAAAGGCGGGATAATACCCGAATCCCCTCTGAATCCCGTGTGAGCACCCTCTTCGGCGTGCGATTACCTCTGGTTTTTCGACCGGTCAGCCATCTATGTCTCTTTCCGCTTCCGATATTGCACGCATCGCCTCCTTGGCGCGGCTGCAGCTTGCCTCAGACGAAAGCGAGCGCATGCTCACTCAAATCAACGGCTTCTTCGATCTGGTCGAACGCATGCGCGCGGTCGACACCACGGGCGTCGAGCCGCTGGCGCATCCGGTGGCCGCGCTCGAAGACGTGACGCTGCGCCTGCGCGACGACGTCGTGAGCGAGCCGAACAACCGCGAAGCCAACCAGAAGAGCGCCCCGGCCGTCGAAGCCGGCCTGTTCCTCGTGCCGAAAGTGATCGAATGATGAGCAGCGGTGAACTGCACCAATGGAGCGTTGTCGAGCTGGCGAAGGCGCTGGCCGACCGCAAGGTCTCGGCCGTCGAGGCCTCGCAGGCTTTTCTCGGCCGCATGAAGGCCCACGAATCGCTCGGTACCTTTGTCGACGTCAACGAAGAAGTCACGCTGGCCCAAGCCCGCGCGGCCGACGCGCTCATCGCCAAGGGCAACGCCCCGGCGCTGGCCGGCGTGCCGATCGCGCACAAGGACATCTTCGTCACCACCGATTTCGCCACCACCGCAGGCTCGAAGATGCTCGCGGGCTACCGCTCGCCCTTCGACGCGACCGTGGTGCGCCGCCTGGCCGACGCTGGCGCGGTCACGCTGGGCAAGCTCAGCTGCGACGAGTTCGCGATGGGCTCGGCCAACGAGAACGTCGCCGTGCCCGCCGTGGGCCACAACACCGCCGTGCCGGTGCGCAACCCATGGAACCGCGAGCGCATTCCGGGTGGCTCGTCGGGCGCCAGCGCCGCCGCCGTGGCCGCACGCCTCGCACCCGCGGCGACCGGCACCGACACCGGCGGTTCGATCCGCCAGCCCGCATCTTTCTGCGGCGTCACCGGCATCAAGCCCACGTACGGCCGCGCCTCGCGCTATGGCATGGTGGCCTTCGCATCGAGCCTGGACCAGGCCGGCCCGATGGCCCGCTCGGCCGAAGACTGCGCGCTGCTGCTGTCGGCCTTCTGCGGCCCCGACCTCGACCGCGATTCGACCTCGCTCGACAAGCCCGCGGAAGACTTCGGCCGCTCGCTGAACGACTCGCTCGAAGGCCTGCGCATCGGCGTGCCGAAGGAGTTCTTCGGCGAAGGCGTGGCACCCGGCGTGCGCGCGGCCATCGATGCGGCACTGTCGCAGTACGAGAAGCTGGGCGCGAAGCGCGTCGAGGTCTCGCTGCCGCGCACCGAGCTGTCGATTCCCGTGTACTACATCCTGGCCGCGGCGGAAGCATCGAGCAACCTGAGCCGCTTCGACGGCGTCAAGTTCGGCCACCGCGCCAAGCAGTACAAGGACCTGGCCGAGATGTACGAACGCACGCGCGCCGAAGGCTTCGGCGACGAGGTGAAGCGCCGCATCATGATCGGCACCTACGTGCTCTCGCACGGCTACTACGACGCCTACTACCTGCAGGCGCAGAAGGTGCGCCGCATGATCGCGGACGACTTCCAGCAGGCACTCACGCAGTGCGACGTGATCGCCGGCCCCGCCGCGCCGACCACCGCATGGAAGATCGGCGAGCACGGCGACGACCCCGTGGCCGACTACCTCGCCGATATCTTCACGCTGCCCGCCTCACTGGCCGGCCTGCCCGGCATGAGCGTGCCCGCGGGCTTCGACGGTGGCATGCCCGTGGGCCTGCAGCTGATCGGCAACTACTTCGGCGAAGCGAAGCTGCTCAACGCAGCGCACCGCTTCCAGCAAGCCACCGACTGGCACACGCGCACGCCGGAGGGCTTCTGACATGAGCGACAACACCGCAGTGAACACCTTCGAAGCACAACAACAAGGCCGCCCGACCGGCCCGCTCGTGCGCGGCTATGAAGTCATCATCGGCTTCGAGACGCACGCGCAGCTGTCGACCGCGAGCAAGATCTTCAGCCGCGCCTCCACGGCCTTCGGCGCCGAGCCCAACACGCAGGCCTGCGCGGTCGACCTGGCATTGCCGGGCACGCTGCCCGTGATGAACAAGGGCGCGGTCGAACGTGCCATCAAGCTCGGCTTGGCGCTGGGGTCGCACATCGCGCCGCGCAGCGTGTTCGCGCGCAAGAACTACTTCTATCCCGACCTGCCCAAGGGCTACCAGATCAGCCAGTTCGAGATCCCGGTGGTGCAAGGCGGCGCGGTGTCGTTCTTTCTCGGCGAAGAAAAGAAGACCGTGCGCCTGGTGCGCGCCCACCTCGAGGAAGACGCGGGCAAGTCGCTGCACGAAGACTTCATCGGCCAGAGCGGCATCGACCTGAACCGCGCCGGCACGCCGCTCTTGGAGATCGTGACCGAGCCCGACATGCGCTCCACCGCCGAGGCCGTGGCCTATGCGAAGGAACTGCACAAGATCGTCACGTGGATCGGCATCTGCGACGGCAACATGCAGGAAGGCAGCTTCCGCTGCGACGCCAACGTGTCGGTGCGCAAGCCCGGCGAGAAGCTCGGCACGCGCCGCGAGATCAAGAACCTGAACAGCTTCAAGTTCATGCAGCAGGCGATCGACTACGAGATCCGCTGGCAGATCGAGGAGATCGAGGACGGCCGCGAGATCCAGCAGGCCACGGTGCTGTTCGATCCCGACACGGGCGAGACGCGCGCGATGCGCACCAAGGAAGACGCGGCCGACTACCGCTACTTCCCCGATCCCGACCTGCCGCCGCTGGTCATCGCCGCCGACTGGATCGAACGCGTGAAGGCCGACATGCCCGAGCTGCCGCGCGCCATGGCCGACCGCTACGTGGGCGACCACGGCCTGTCGGAGTACGACGCCGCGCAGCTCACGCAGAGCCCGTCGCTGGCGCGCTATTTCGATGAAGCGGTGCAGGCCGGCGCCACGCCGAAGCTCGCCAGCAACTGGATCACCGGCGAAATGGCACGGCGCCTGAATGCCGCCGAGATCGGCATCGAGGCCGCGCCCGTGAAGGCCGCGCAACTCGCGCAGCTGGTCAAGCGCGTCGCCGACGGCACGCTGCCGAACAACGCGGCACGCCAGGTGTTCGAAGCGCTGTGGAGCGGCGAAGGCAGCGATGTCGACGCGATCATCGAGGCGAAGGACCTGAAGCCGATGGCCGACACCGGCGCGCTCGACAAGATCCTCGACGAGGTGATTGCCAAGAATGCCAAGAACGTCGAGGAATACCGCGGCGGCAAGGAGAAGGCGCTCAACGGCCTCGTCGGTCAGGTCATGAAGGCCAGCGGGGGCAAGGCGAACCCGGCGCAGGTCACCGAACTGCTGAAAGCCAAGCTGGGCTGACCCGGCCCCTTTCGCGGAACACCGCGGAACCGGCTCCGCCGGGCCGCAGGTGTTGCCCCCGGAAGGGGGTTGGCGAAGCGACACGAAGTGCGCGAAGCCTGGGGGGTTACCTGGGATTCCCGCCGTTCTGCGGGGACCAGAGCGTCTTGAGACGCCCACGCTCCTCGTCGAAGCGCGCATTCACGCGCTTTTTCTCGTCTTCCTGCTCCGAGATGAACCGGTTCTGCACGGCCACGCTCTGCGTGTTGTCGTCGAGCCGGCGGCGCACCGCGCCGGGCGCCTTGCTCGGGTCCTGCTTGTAAAACTCGAGCTCCTCGTCGATCTTCTTGCGGTCGTCGCCGAGTTCGACGATGCGCTTCTTCGCAGCCTGGATCACCGCATCGATCTGCGACAGCGCCTCGACGCGCTCGCGATCGTGGGTGGTGGCGTTGGGGTAGCGCACCAGCAGCGCGCGCTCGCGGCGGCGCTCGTCGACGATCCGCGCGGCCTGGATGGCGGCCTCGCGGGCGCGGTCCTCACGCTCCTGCTGTTCGCGCGCCGTGTAGGTCGGCTCCAGCTTGCGGCGCACCGAGCCGCTCGGGCTCAACTCGCGCTGCTCGCGGTCGTTGCACTCGGCGATCGGCCGGTCGGCCGTGAGCGTGCGCCCGCGTGCGTCGACACAGGTGTAGATGCCGACGCTCGGCCCCTCCGTCTTGGCGGGCTGGGCCAGCGCCGCCCCGCACGACAGGGCCGCCAGAGCGCCCAGCCACAGCGACGCCACGGCGGCGGCAGAAGAGGGATCGCGCGCGAGGCGTCGCATCGGCGCTGCGTCTCAGGCGCCGTAGCGCGTGCGGTAGGCCAGCACGCGCTCGCGGTGCGCGCCGAGGTCGGCGGCGGCGTTGCCCGAGAGGTAGCTCAGCAGATCGTCCAGCGTGGCGATAGGGATCACGGCCAGCCCGAGCTGGTTGCGCACGTACTGCACGGCGCTGTGGTTCACGTCGACGCCGTTCTCGGTGGCCTTTTCCTGCCGGTCGAGCGCGATGGCCACGGCATGCGGCGTGGCACCGGCGGCCTGGATGGCGGCGATCGATTCACGCACCGCGGTGCCGGCCGACATCACGTCGTCGACGATCAGCACGCGGCCCTTCAGCGGCGCGCCCACGAGGTTGCCGCCTTCGCCGTGCGCCTTGGCTTCCTTGCGGTTGTAGGCGAAAGGGTAATTGCGACCGCGGCGGGCCAGCTCGGCGGCCACGGTGGCGCCCAGCGGGATGCCCTTGTAGGCGGGGCCAAAGATCATGTCGAACTCGAGGCCGCTTTCGATCAGGCGGTCTGCATAGAATCCGGCGAGCCGCGCGATCTTGGCGCCGTCGTCGAACAGTCCCGAATTGAAGAAATAAGGACTCATGCGACCGGCCTTGGTCTTGAATTCGCCGAAGCGAAGCACGCCGGCGTCGAGCGCGAACTGGACGAAGTCCTGTGCCACCGCGCTGCTTGTCTGACCGTCTACAGCCATTGGAAATTCCTTGTGTTCAAACTGACCAGTCTCAATCTCAATGGCCTGCGCTCGGCGACCACCAAAGGCGTCGCCGACTGGGTGGCCGAACTCGCGCCGGATTGTATTTGCATGCAGGAGATCCGCGTCCAGGCCAGCGACGTCGCAGGCCGCTTCGAACAGATGGCGGGCCTGCAGGGCCACTTCCACTTTGCCGAGAAAAAGGGCTATGCGGGCACCGCGGTCTACACGAAGCATGCGCCCAGCGACGTGATCGTGGGCTGGGGCGATCCCGAATTCGACGCCGAGGGCCGCTACCTCGAGCTGCGCTTCGACACGCCCAAGCGCAAGTTCTCGGTCATCAGCTGCTACTTCCCGAGCGGCAGCTCGGGCGAGGAGCGGCAGGCCGCCAAGTTCCGCTTTCTCAAGGGCTTCTTCCCGCACCTGGTGGCGCTCAAGAAGCAACGTGAATTCGTGCTGTGCGGCGACATCAACATCGCGCACCAGGAGATCGACCTGAAGAACTGGCGCGGCAACCAGAAGAACAGCGGCTTCCTGCCCGAAGAGCGCGCCTGGATGACGCGGCTGCTCGACATCGGCGCCGACGGCGCGGGCTTGGTGGACGTCTACCGCATGCTCAAGCCCGACACCACGGGCGAGGCGTACACGTGGTGGAGCAACCGCGGCCAGGCCTACGCGAACAACGTGGGGTGGCGGCTGGACTACCACCTTGCGACGCCGGCCATTGGCGCGCTGGCGCGCACCGAAGCAATCTACAAGACCATCAAGTTCAGCGACCACGCGCCGATCACGGTGGAGTACGACTTCACGCTCTGAGCGCAAGTCGCCGCGCGCTCGTCAGCTGCGCTTGGCCGCCCGGTAGAGGTTTTCGACCTTCGGCACATTCGCCTCGAGCTTGGCGATGCGGTCCGGCCCGCTCGGGTGCGTCGACAGAAAACTCAGGCCGCCCTGGTTCTTGGAGGCCGACGCCATCTTCTTCCACAGCGACACCGACGCCTTCGGGTCATAGCCCGCGCGCGCCGCGAGTTCGAGGCCCACGAGGTCGGCGTCGGTCTCGTCGCTGCGGCTGAATTTCAGGGTGATGAGCTGCGTGCCGGCGCGCGCCGCGAGGTCGCCCACCTGGCCGAGCCCCAGCAGCTGCGCGCCGATGGACAGCGCCGCGCCGGTGCCGACGCTCTTGGCCATGCGGGCGCGGGCATGTTCGCGCAGCGCGTGCGCCATCTCATGGCCCATGACCATCGCGACTTCGTCGTCGCTGAGCTTCAGCTGTTCGAGGATGCCGGTAAAGAAGGCGATCTTGCCGCCGGGCATGCAGAAGGCGTTGATCTGCTTGCTGCCGATCAGGTTCACCTCCCACTTCCATTCACGCGCGCGGGCGTTCCACGGCAGGGCGAAGGGAATGAGCCGCTGCGCGATGGCGCGCAGCCGCAGCAGTTGCGGGTTGTCGCCGCCCGCCAGCGCGCCCTTGGACCGCGCCTGTTCGAGCAGCTGGCCGTACTGCTGCACGCCGGCCGCCTCGATCTGGTCGGCGGGCACGAGGTTGCGCGCCACCGAGGCATTGCCGACGTTGACCTGCGCCAGCGCCGGCGCGCTGAGCGCCGCACCGGCGGCGGCCAGCAGGAAGGCCCGGCGCGGGTTCCAGGCCGAGGCTGCGGAAAGGGCAGAAAGGGGGCGTTCGCATCGTGTGCACATAAGTGTCCGGATGATAGGAACAAATGCAGACAAACGGGCGCGCCGATGTCCCCGACCTTCCACGAAAACCTCCGCCTTCGGCTGCGGTGCGAGTGCCTTCGGGCGGCCGGGCGGCACTCATGGACAATCCCTCACTCATGTCCGCACCGCCCGCCGAAACCACCCAAGCCCCCGCGAGCACCGCCCTGCCCTGGCGCGACGCGCTCAAGGTCTACCTCGAACCCGCCACCCTGCGCATGCTCGCGCTGGGCTTCTCGGCCGGCCTGCCGCTGCTGCTGGTGCTGGGCACGCTGAGCTTTCGCCTGCGCGAGGCGGGCATCGACCGCACCACCATCGGCTACCTGAGCTGGGTCGGGCTGGCCTATGGCTTCAAGTGGGTCTGGGCGCCGCTGGTCGACCGACTGCCGCTGCCGCCGCTGACCACGCTGCTCGGACGCCGGCGCGGCTGGCTGCTGCTGGCACAGGGCATGGTGATTGCCGGGCTGATCGGCATGGCGGTGAACGATCCGCGCCTGGGGCTGCAACCGCTGATCTGGTGCGCGCTGCTGGTGGCCTTCGGCTCGGCCACGCAGGACATCGCGCTCGACGCCTTCCGCATCGAATCGGCCGAGACACGCAAGCAGGCCGCGCTGGCCGCCGCCTACCAGACCGGCTACCGGCTGGCGATGATCTGGGCCGGCGCCGGCGTGCTGTGGGTCGCGGCCTGGGCCGAGGTGGTGCCCGCCGTGGCGGCCACCGGCGCGGCGGCCTACCAGAACGGCGCCTGGAAGACGGCCTACCTCGTCATGGCGGCCTCGATGGCGGTCGGCGTGCTCACGGTACTGCTGTCGCCCGAACCCGCGCAGCGCGCGCTGCCGAAGGCGAAGAACGCCGGCGAATGGCTTCGCAGCGTGCTGATCGAGCCGTTTGCCGACTTCATCCGCCGCTATCGGTGGCAAGCGGCGCTGATCCTCGCGCTGATCGCCATCTACCGCATCAGCGACGTGGTGATGGGCATCATGGCCAACCCCTTCTACGTGGACATGGGCTTCACCAAGGACCAGGTGGCCACGGTCAGCAAGATCTACGGCGTGATCATGACGCTGGTGGGTGCCTTCGTGGGCGGCGTGTTGTCGATGCGCCTGGGCGTGATGCGGGTGCTGATGCTGGGTGCGGTGCTGAGCGCCGCGAGCAACCTGCTGTTCGCCTGGCTGGCCACGCGCGGGCACGACCTGACGGCGCTGATCGCGGTGGTGTCGGCGGACAACCTGGCCGGCGGCATCGCCTCGGCGGCCTTCATCGCCTACCTGTCGAGCCTGACCAACATCAGCTACTCGGCCACGCAGTACGCGCTGTTCAGCTCGCTGATGCTGCTGCTGCCGAAGTTCATCGCCGGCTATTCGGGCGCCTTCGTCGACGCCTACGGCTACAGCACCTTCTTCACCGCCACCGCGCTGCTGGGCGTGCCGGTGCTGCTGCTGGTGGCGCTGGCCGCGCGTTCGGCGACCCGCACAGGCGCCGGCGAGCGTCAATAGGGCCTGCGCCCGAGCTGTCATCTATAGGAAACAGCCGACGCAATCGGAGACACAACGCTGGTAGGCTGCGACATTCATTGCGTGAAAATTGCGCTTTTCCGCGTTTTCCTCTGTCGCCGACGCTTTTTCGCCTGTCGCCCGCCCCCACAACCATCGTGCCGTCCCGAATTTCTCCCCTTCAAATCAGCGCCTACACGGCCACCTCGGCCGTCGGCGTCGGCAAGGAAGCGCACGCCGACGCGCTCGCGCACTCGCGCAGCGGCCTGCGTGCCAACGATTTCGGCGATGCGCCGCTGCCGACCTGGATCGGCCGGGTCGACGGCCTGGAAGACGTCCGCCTGCCCGAGTCAGCGATGGCCTGGGACTGCCGCAACAACCGGCTGGCCTGGCTGGGCCTGCAGGCCGACGGCTTCCTCGAGGCGGTCGCAGCCGCGCGCCAGAAGTACGGCGCCTCGCGCATCGCGCTGGTGCTCGGCACCTCCACGGCCAGCATCGGCGAGACCGAGCTGGCCTACACACAGCTCGACGCCGACGGTAATTTCCCGTCGGACCAGCGCCGCCCCGCCGTGCACACGCCGCATTCGCTGGCCATGTTCGTGCAGCAGGTGCTGGGCATCGACGGGCCGAGCGAAACGATTTCCACCGCGTGCTCCTCCAGCGCCAAGGTATTCGCCTCGGCCGAGCGCCTGATCCGCCTGGGCCTGGCCGACGCGGCCGTGGTCGGCGGCGCCGACACGCTGTGCGGCAGCGTGCTGTTCGGCTTCAATTCGCTCGAACTGGTGTCCACCGAGCCCTGCCGCCCCTTCGATGCCGCCCGCAAGGGCATCAGCCTGGGCGAAGCGGCCGGTTTTGCACTGGTCGAGCGCGTGCAAGCTGGCGGTAACGCCTCGCAGCTGCTGGGCTACGGCGAGGCAAGCGACGCGCACCACATGTCGACCCCGCACCCCGAAGGCCTGGGCGCCGAGCGCGCGCTCGACGACGCACTGGCGCGGGCGGGCCTGGCGGCCGACGCCATCGACTACATCAACATGCACGGCACGGCGAGCCAGAAGAACGACGAGGTCGAAGGCGCGCTGGTGGCACGCCGCTTCCCCGCGCGCACGCACGCCAGCTCGACCAAGGGCTTCATGGGCCACACGCTGGGCGCCGCGGGCATCGTCGAGGCCGTGGTCTGCCTGCTGGCGATCGAGCGCGGCCTGATGCCGGGCACGGTCAACACGCGCGCGCTGGACGAGGGCTTCGGCCCGCAGATCAGGCTCGAACCCGCGACGGGCGAGGTGCGCTATGCGCTCTCCAACTCCTTCGGCTTCGGCGGCAACAACTGCGCGCTGGTCTTCGGCAAGGCGGTGGCTGCATGAACTACACGCCCACGCCCCCGACGCTCTACATCGAAGGCCCCGCCTTCTGGACCCCCACGCTGCCCGGCTGGGAGGCCGCGCGCGCGGCCTTCCGCGGCGAAGGCGCGCTGGCCGATCCGCCCGCCAAGCGGCCCTCGCCGCAGGTGCTGGCCCCGGCCGAACGCCGTCGCGCGCCCGACACCGTGGCGCTGGCGCTCGAAGTCGCCGCCGCGGCCATCGCGGGTACGGACCGCAACGCGGCCGACGTGCCCTGCGTGTTCACGTCGGCGCACGGCGACCTGTCGATCAACGACTACATGTGCAGCACGCTCGCGGGCGACCCGAAGATGCTGTCGCCCACCAAGTTCCACAACTCGGTGCACAACGCGGCCGTGGGCTACTGGACCATCGGCACGGGCTGCATGGCGGCCAGCAACGCCGTCTCGGCCTACGGCCACAGCTTTGCCGCCGGCCTGCTCGAAGCAGCGGTGCAGTGCGCGGCCGACCAGATGCCGGTGCTGCTGGTGGGCTACGACGCCCCCACGGTCGGCCCGCTGGCCTCGGTGACCGACAGCCGCGGCCTGCTGGCCGTGGCGCTGGTGATCGCGCCCGAGCGCACGGCACGCACGGTGGCGAGCCTCGACTGGTCGCTGGTCGGCGATGCATCCGGCACGCCGACCGCTCCGCGCTCGGCCGCCGCCGCCACGCTGAAGGACATCAACCCGATGGCCGACGCCCTGCCCCTGTTCGAGGCGCTGGCCCAGGCGCCAGGCAGCGCGGATGCGCCCGTCGACCTGCCGCTGTCGGCCGCGCTGGCCCTGCGACTGCGACTGCGCCTGCAGGCCGCAGGCTGAGCGGACGCGGCCGATCGACACCGCAGCGCGAGGCTCCACAAGGGCTTCGCGCCGGGTTGGAGTGAAATCGCCTCATGGCGCCCGTGGGACTTGCGGGCGTCGCTATGTTTTCCGCAGCATGTCAGGTTGACAGGGTGATGCTGCGTTTACCCAACTTTACGGAGCGTTCAAGCCCGCTTGCTCCCGGTGAACGACCATGAAGCGCATGAGCACCCCCCAACTCCTGATGATCGAAGACGACGCCCGCCTGGCGCAGATGGTGGGCGAGTACCTGACGCAGTCGGGCTTCGCCTTCACCCACGCCGGCGACGGCGCCAGCGGCCTGGAGCAGCTGCAGCAGCACGCGCCCGACCTGGTGATCCTCGACCTGATGCTGCCCGACACCGACGGGCTCGAAGTCTGCCGCCGCATCCGCGCGCTGCCCGGCCCACTGTCGAAGGTATCGGTGCTGATGCTGACCGCCAAGGGCGACCCCATGGACCGCATCATCGGCCTGGAGATCGGCGCCGACGACTACCTGCCCAAGCCCTTCGAGCCGCGCGAGCTGCTGGCGCGCATCCGCGCCGTGCTGCGCCGGCGTAGCGAGAACGCCACCGAGGCCGAGGCCTCGACCGTGATGCGCTTCGGCACGCTCGAGATCGACCGCAACGCGCGCACCGTGTCGGTGGCCGGCGCGCTGGCCGACCTCACCTCCTACCAGTTCGACCTGCTGGTCGCGATGGCCGAGCGCGCCGGCCGCGTGCTCACGCGCGACCAGATCATGGAAGCCGTGCGCGGCCGCGAGCTCGAAGCCTTCGACCGCTCCATCGACGTGCACATGGGCCGCATCCGCGCCGCCATCGAGGTCGATGCCAAGAACCCCAAGCGCATCCTGACGGTGCGCGGCGTGGGCTACGTCTTCGCCAAGCAGCAGGACTAGCCCGGCGATGCTGCGCAGCCTCTACCGCCGCCACCTCTACGTCCGCATCTGGCTCGCGGTGGTCGGCGGCGTGGTCATCCTCACGCTCATGGCCAACTGGATCGTGCGCGTGGCCGCCGAGGCCGAGCGCGAGCGCCTGGCGCCCGTGCCGCGCGAGGTCGTCGTGCTCGACGCGCAGGACCGCACCATCGGCACGGGCAAGGCCATGCGCGTGCCCGGCCAGGGGCTGGAATTCGACGTGACGCTGAGCGACGGCCGCGACCTGACGCTGCGCGTGGCGCCGCGCGAGCGGCCCACCGGCACCGGCGGCTTCGCGCCCTGGCGCACGCCCTTCGGGCTGGGCTGGATGATCGCGCTGGTCGGCGTGGCGGTGGCACTGGGCGTCTACCCCATCGTGCGGCGCATCACCCAGCGGCTCGAAACCTTGCAGCGCGGCGTGCAGCGCTGGGGCGAGGGCGACCTCTCGGCGCGCGTGATCGAGGAAGGACAGGACGAAGTGGCCGATCTCTCCAAGCGTTTCAACGCCTCCGCCGAACGCATCGAACAGCTCGTGCGTTCCCACAAGTCGCTGCTGGCCAACGCCTCGCACGAGCTGCGCTCGCCGCTGGCGCGCATCCGCATGGGCCTGGAGCTGATGGGCGAACAGCCCAACCCCACCGCCCGCGCCGAGATCTCGCGCAACATCGGCGAACTCGACCAGCTCATCGACGAGATCCTGCTGGCCAGCCGGCTCGATGCCAGCGAGGCCGACATGGGCACCATCGAAGCCGTCGACCTGACCGGCCTGGCCGCCGAGGAATGCGCGCAGGTGAATGCCGAACTCGATCTCGTCGAAGGTACAGACAACGCGGCGCTCACCGTGCCGGGCGTGTCGCGCCTGCTGCGCCGCGCGATCCGCAACCTGCTGGAAAACGCGCGCCGCTACGGCGCCGGCGAGATCAGCGTCGAACTCGGCAGCGCGGGCGGCTACGCCACGGTGCGCGTCAACGACCGTGGGCCGGGCGTGCCGCCCGCGCTGCGCGAGCGCATCTTCGAACCCTTCTACCGCCTGCCGGGCGCCAGCGAGCGCAACGGCGGTGTCGGCCTCGGGCTGGCGCTCGTGAAGTCGATCGCGGAGCGCCACGGTGGCTCCGTGCGCTGCGAGGACCGCCCCGGCGGCGGCGCGAGCTTCGTGATTCACCTGCCCGCCAAGGCCAGCGCCGCTTCGCACTGAGTGCCAGCAGACGCACAGGGGCAAGTCAGGTTCGGCTGAGGGGCCGCACCCTAGAATCCCGCCCCTATGCAGAGATCGCACATCGTTCGGCCCGCGGCCATGTTCTGGGGGCTGGTGGTGTTCATGCCGGTCGGCGTCACCTACCTGTCGGCCATCCTGTTGATGCTCACCCTGCTGCTGGCCGGCGGCCTGCGCGAACGCTATGCGCGGCTGCGCGCCAACCCGCTGTGGTGGCCGGTGGTGGCGTACCTGGCCTGGACCTTCATCGTGCTGGCCGTGCGGCCGCACTACCCCGAGACCCCTTCCAACCTGTTCCACGGGCTGCGCATCGCCTTCACCCTGCTGATGGCGATGGCGCTCACGCGCGAGGAAGCGCTGTGGACGCTGCGCGGTTTCCTGCTGATCGCGGCGCTCAACATCGTGCTCATCGTGCTGCACTACGCCCTGGGCCTGCCCGTGCCCGGCGCGCTGCGCGGCGTGGTGATGGAGGTGGGCAACAAGTCGATCAGCAACGCGCTGCTGTTCAGCATCGTCGCGGCCAGCGCGGCGGTCTACGGGCTGTCGCAGATCACGGGGCACCGGCCCTGGCGCGCGCTGGCGGCCTTTGCACTCGTGCTGGGGCTGGGCGTCGTCGTCGCGCTGCCGCTCACGTCGCGCACCTCGGTGCTCGCGCTGCTGCTGGTGATTCCGGTGGTCTGCCTGCACCAGTGGAAGAACCACCTGAAGGCGCTGTCGGCCGCGCTGATCCTGGGTGCCGTGGTGATCGGCGCGGGGCTGTACCAGCTGCCGCAGCTGCAGCAGAAGGTCGAGACCGGCATCGAGGAACTCGAGAAGGCGCAGACCGGCGCCGTGTTCCACGGCAGCTGGATCATCCGCTACTACATGTACCGCGACACCGGCGCCATGATTGCCGACCAGCCGGTCGCCGGCTGGGGCATCGGCGGCTGGACCGACCAGTGGCACAAGCGCGGTCCGGCGCTGTTCGCCGACTCCAACATGCCGCACAACGACTTCCTCTGGATGGGCGCGCAAAGCGGCATCCCGGGCATCCTGAGCCTGCTGGCGATCATGCTCGTCGCCGTCTGGCAGGCGTGGCGCCGGCCCGACATCGCCGGCCGCTACGCACTGGCCGCCACGCTGATCGCGCTCATCGCCTCCAGCGTGAACTCGGCGATGCGCGATGCGCAGATCGGCCTGGCGGTGCTGTGGATCGCGATGGTCTACCTGCGGCTGGCGCAGGAATCGCAAGATCCTGATCCGTGGCGCGGCCTGTGGCCCACGGCCCGGCAAAGCTGAAACAAAAAACCGGCCACGAGGGCCGGTTTCTTTTTTCCGTCTTGCCGCTCAGTGGCGGTTCGACACGGTCTCGCCCGCCTTCAGGCGGTACACCGTGCCGCAGTACGGGCACTTGGCTTCGCCGGTGCGCGCCACGTCGAGGTAGACCTTCGGGTGGCTGTTCCAGAGCTTCATGTCGGCCTTGGGGCTGGGGCAGAACACGCCGCCCTGGTGGTTGAGCTCCTTCGCGAGGAGTTCGACGACTGCATTGGTGGACATGTTTTTTCTCAGACCTTCGTGAGCCAGTGGGCGTACTTGGGATTCTTGCCGTTCACGATGTCGAAGAAGGCCGACTGGATCTTCTCGGTGACCGGGCCGCGCGAGCCGCCGTCGCCGCGGTTGCCGATCTCGATGCGGTCGAGCTCGCGGATGGGCGTGACTTCGGCGGCCGTGCCGGTGAAGAAGGCTTCGTCGGACACGTAGACCTCGTCGCGCGTGATGCGCTTTTGCACCAGCTCGATACCCAGGTCCTTGCAGATGTGCAGGATGGTGTTGCGGGTGATGCCGTTCAGGGCACCGGCCGACAGGTCGGGCGTGTAGACCACGCCGTTCTTGACGACGAAGATGTTCTCGCCCGCGCCTTCCGACACGAAGCCGCTCGCGTCGAGCAGCAGCGCCTCGTCGTAGCCGTCGTCCAGCGCTTCCATGTTGGCCAGGATCGAGTTGGTGTAGTTGCTGACCGACTTGGCCTGCGTCATCGTGATGTTCACGTGGTGGCGCGTGTAGCTGGAGGTCTTCACGCGGATGCCGCGGCGCATGCCTTCTTCGCCGAGGTAGGCGCCCCAGGACCAGGCGGCGACCATGGCGTGGATCTTGTTGCCCTTGGGGCTCACGCCCAGCTTCTCGGAGCCGATCCAGATGAGCGGGCGCAGGTAGCAGCTTTCGAGCTTGTTCTCGCGCACGACCTGCTTCTGGGCTTCGTTGAGCTGCTCCTGCGTGAAGGGGATCTTCATGCGCAGGATCTTGGCGCTGTTGAACAGGCGCTCAGTGTGCTCGGCCAGGCGGAAGATGGCGGTGCTGCCGTCGGCCGTCTTGTAGGCGCGCACGCCCTCGAAGGCGCCGCAGCCGTAGTGCAGCGTGTGGCTCAGCACGTGGATCTTGGCGTCGCGCCAGTCCACGAGTTCGCCGTCCATCCAGATCTTGCCGTCACGGTCGTCCAGCGAGGGGGGGATCGAGCTCATTTCCTGATTCCTTTGGGAGCGGTGTGGGGGTGCGACCCGCGTGGGAAGTCGCAAAAGCTTTCGATTTTACGGCGACGACCGGAATCGGGTGCCCGACAATGGCCGGTTGTGCCAACCAGTGGAAAAAGGGTTCCCGTGTCCGTATTCAAGAACGTCATCGTCTATCGCATCGAACCTGCCTGGTCCCAGACACTGACCGAGGCAGAAGAAGGGCTCGGCAAGCAACGCTTCGTGCCTTGCGGCCCCTCGCAGGAAAAGTCCGCCGGCTGGGTCGAGCCCCGCGGCGAAGCCAACGGCCCGCTGGTCGAATCCATCGACGGCCAGTGGCTGGTCGAGTACATGATCGAAAGCAAGCAGGTGCCCGGCTCGGTGGTGCGCCGCAAGGTCGACGAGCGCTGCGCCCACATCGAGGCCACCACCGGCCGCAAGCCCGGCAAGAAGGAAAAGAAGGAGCTCAAGGAAGACATCACCCTCGAGCTGCTGCCCATGGCCTTCACGCGCAGCGCGCGCGTGACGGTGTGGATCGACAAGGCCGAGAACCGCCTCGTCATCAACTGCGGCAACGCCGCGCGCGCCGACGAAGTGGTCACCAGCCTCGTGAAGTCGCTCGATGGCTTTGCCGTGGCGCTGATCAACACGCAGATCGAGCCGGCCGCCGCCATGGCCAACTGGCTGCTGACGCAGGAGCCGCCGGCTGGCTTCAGCATCGACCGCGAGTGCGAGCTCAAGGCCTCCGACGACTCCAAGGCCGTGGTGCGCTACGCCAAGCACGCGCTGGACATCGACGAAGTCAAGCAGCACATCACCGACGGCAAGCGCCCCACCCGCCTGGCGCTCACCTGGGACGACCGCGTGTCCTTCGAGCTGACGCACGGCATGCTGATCCGCAAGATCACCTTCCTCGAAGGCACGGGCGACGGCGCGGCAGGCGGCAAGAAGGAAGACAACTTCGACGCCGACGTGGCCATTGCCACCGGCGAACTCGGCCAGCTGGTGCCGGCGCTGCTCGACGCGCTGGGTGGCGAAGCGGCGTTCTCGGCGGCACCGCCGGACGAAGCGCCGAAGGCTGCGCCTGCCGCCACCGCGCCTGCGGCGCAGGCCGACACGCCCGAGGAAGAAGACGCGCCGTTCTGAGTGAGGCGACGCGCCCGCGCCGCGTTCAGGCGGCGGGCGTGTCCTCGTCGGCCGGCGTCTCGGGCCGTGTGAGCGTCCAGCTCTGCAACTTGCCGCCGTTGAACACGGCATCGACGTAGGAGCCGCCGGCATCGGTCCAGCGGTACAGCTCGGGCTGCTCGTTCTCGGGCGTGCGCAGTTCGCCGAGCGCGCGCGTCATCGCAATGACGTGCATCAGCGTCACGCCGGGCTTGAGCTTGGCATTGAGCATCACGGAACTCGCCACGGTGCCGATGGGCCGGTCGGCGGCCCGCTTGAGCACCTGCATCGTGCGGTTGAAGTTCATCAGCAGGAACATCACGATCGCGCCGCCGGCGAACGCCACGCCGCCCCATCCGTATTGGCGCCACGACAGGCCGAGGAGAACGACGGCCCCCACGGGCACCAGCAATTTCTGGAAATTCATGGCGCGCATTGTCGCCGCCCGGCAGAAGGCCCCCGCAGGCCGATGCAGTTGCCCCAGGGGTCGCGCACCTGCGCCATGTGCTCGTCGCCCTCGAGCCGCAGCGGGCCGCGGTACAACGCCGCACCGCACGACTGCAGGTGGGCCAGCGCGGCATCGAAGTCGGCGACGTTCCAGTACACGACCGATCCGAAGGCGCCCGCGCCGACCTTCGCGTCGGCTGGCACGAGCTCCAGCAGCACGCCATGGACCGACAGGCACTCGAAGGCCGGCGAACCGATCGACAAGGGCACGGCTTCGAGGAAGGCGTCGGTGTACCAACGCAACGCGGCGTTCACATCGGTGACGTGGACCATGACGGCGGCAATGGGGGGAACGGTGGATTTCATTCGGCGACTGCGGAAAACGGGCCGCGATTGTGCAGCCCCGGCCCCGCCGCAGTAGCGACCGTGGCTACCACCGGGCGCAGAAAGCGGTACTCGCGGCGAAAAGCACAGGGTGCAGCGACGGGTGCGGGCACATTTCGCCGCACGGGCATCTGCCCGGGCCACCGAGATACGCATGAACATCCCGCGTTCCGTCAGTCTGGTTCGACTCACCCTTGCCGCCGCACTCGCGGGCACCGTCCTCAGCGGTTGCTACGTGGTGCCGCTCGGACAACCCGCTCCCGCCGCGCCGTCGCAGCAAAGCTACGCCATCGCACCGGGGCCGGTGTCACAGACCTTCAGCGCGCGGCTCTATCCGTCGAACGCCGAAGCCGCGCGCTACGGCGCCGTCGGAGGCACGGTGACCAACGACATGAACGGCCGTGGCCACTTCAATGCGCAGATCGGCGCCGAACAGTTTCAGGGAGAGGCGACCCGCGTGGCCGGCTCGCGCACGGCCGGGGTGGCGAACGCCACGGGCAGTCGCGGCGGCAACCTGAGTTGCCAGTACACGATGAACTCCGCCACCTTGGGCAGCGGCCAGTGCGTGCTCAACAACGGGCCGGCGTTCACGATGCACATCGGAAGCTAAGCAAAGAACACAGAAGGCCAGGGAGGCCAGGGAAGGTAGGGAGGGTATGCCCGGCGCGTCCACCACGCGCCGGGCATTTTTTATGCGGCCTACCAGTTCACGAGCTGGCGCATCTTGCGTCGCAGCTCGCGTTCGCGCTTCTGCTCGGCGTTCCAGTCGTCGCGGATGGCCAGCGTGACCGACAGCGCCATCAGCAGGATCACGAACGCAAACGGCAGGGCGAACACGATCGTCGCCGTCTGGATCGCCTTGATGCCGCCCGCGAACAGCAGGCTCAGCGCAATCGCCGCCACCAGCACACCCCAGGTGATCTTGACGCGCGCCGGCGGATTCGGATTGCCCTTGGTGCTCATGATGCCCAGCACCAGCGTCGCGGAGTCGCCCGAGGTCACGAAGAACACGAACACCAGCACCGTGGCCACGATCGACAACAGCCCGCCCATGGGCATCGCCTTGAACATCACGAACATGGTGGTCGACACGTCGGCCTTCACCGATTCGACCAGCGGCACGCCCTGGAAGATCTCGAAGTTGAGCGCGGCGCCGCCGAACACCGAGAACCACGCGAAGCCCACCAGCGTGGGCGCGATCACCGTGCCCAGGATGAACTGGCGGATCGTGCGACCGCGCGAGACACGCGCAATGAACAGGCCCACGAATGGCGACCACGCCAGCCACCAGGCCCAGTAGAACAAGGTCCAGTCGGCCACCCACGAGCTGTTGCGGAACGGGTTCATGCGCAGGCTCATGCGCACGAACTCGGCGAGGTACGAGCCCAGCGTGTTGGTGAAAGTCTCGACGATGGCGATGGTCGGCCCCACGACCAGCACCGTGAGCGCCAGCAGCGCCGCCAGCACCAGGTTGCCCATCGACAACCACTTCACGCCGCGCTCGACACCGGTGACCGCCGAGGTGATGAACAGCACCGTCGTCACCACGATGATCACCGCCTGCGTCCAGCGACCGATGTCCGCGCCGAAGGCCGCATGCAGCCCGCTGTTGATCTGCGTCGCGCCCATGCCCAGCGAAGCCGCCACGCCGAAGGCCGTGGCCACCACCGCCAGCACGTTGAAGGCGGGCGACAGCCGCTGCACGAAGCGCCACGGCAGCGCCTCGGTGGCCGAGCTGACCAGCGGCAGCGCCTTGCGACGGAAGCTGAAGAAGGCGATCGACAGGCCGACGATGCCGTAGATCGCCCAGGGGTGCAGTCCCCAGTGGAAGAAGGCGTAGCGCATGGCCACGCCGGCGGCATCGGGCGTGCTGGCGATCACGCCCGGTGGCGGGCTTGCGTAGTGCGAGACCGGCTCGGCCACGCCCCAGAACACCAGCCCGATGCCCATGCCGGCCGCGAACAGCATCGCGAACCAGGCGCCGATGGAAAACTCGGGCTCGTCGTCCTCGTCGCCCAGCTTCAGGTCGCCGAAGCGGCTGAAGGCCAGGAAGACGGCCAGCACCACCAGGCCGAGCACCACCCACAGGTAGAACCAGCCGAAGTTGCGCGTGATGTCGGCCAGCGCGGTGCTGAACACCCGGTCGAGCGACACGGGAGAAATCAGACCCCAGAGCACGACCAGCGCGATCAGGCCGGCAGAGACGATGAGTTGCATGGCGCGGACCCTCCCAGTGAGTTGAATGACGAACCGTCGCGGCGCACTCAGTCTCAATCGAGGCGCCGCACCACCTCCATCGCTTCCTCGATGCGGTCGACCGCGTGAATGGTCAGGCCCTCGATCTCCTTGCTGCCCTTGCGCGGTGCGTTCGCCTTGGGCACCACGGCCACACTGAAGCCCAGCTTGGCGGCCTCGCGCAGGCGCTCCTGGCCGCGCGGCGCAGGGCGCACCTCGCCGGCCAGGCCGACTTCGCCAAAGGCGATGAAGCCCTTGGGCAACGGCTTGCCACGCAGGCTCGACGTGATCGACAGCATCACGGCCAGGTCGGCCGCGGGCTCGCTGATGCGCACACCGCCCACCGCGTTGACAAACACGTCCTGGTCCATGCAGGCCACGCCGGCGTGGCGGTGCAGCACGGCCAGCAGCATCGCGAGGCGGTCGCGGTCCAGGCCCACCGACAGGCGGCGCGGGCTCGGGCCGCCGTTGTCGACCAGCGCCTGGATTTCCACCAGCATCGGCCGCGTGCCCTCGAGCGTCACCAGCACCACGCTGCCGGGCACCGGCTCGGCATGCTGGCTCAGGAAGATCGCGCTCGGGTTGGTCACGCCCTTCAGGCCGCGCTCGGTCATGGCGAACACGCCGATCTCGTTCACGGCGCCGAAGCGGTTCTTGATGGCGCGTACGAGGCGAAAGCTGGAGTGCGTGTCGCCCTCGAAATACAGCACGGTGTCGACCATGTGCTCCAGCACGCGCGGGCCCGCGAGCGCGCCTTCCTTCGTGACGTGGCCCACCAGCACCACCGCCGTGCCGCTGGTCTTGGCGAAGCGCGTGAGGTGCGCCGCGCATTCGCGCACCTGCGCCACCGAACCGGGCGCGGAGGTGAGCTGGTCGGAGTACACGGTCTGGATCGAGTCGATCACCGCGATGGCCGGGCGCGTGGCGTCGAGCGTGGCGATGATCTTCTCCAGCTGGATCTCGGCCAGCACCTGCACCTGCGAGTGATCGAGCCCGAGCCGCTTGGAGCGCAGCGCGACCTGCGAGCCGCTTTCCTCGCCCGTCACGTAGAGCGCGTTCTGCCCCGCACGCTGCAGCGCGTCGACCGCCTGCAGCAGCAGCGTCGACTTGCCGATGCCCGGGTCGCCGCCGATCAGCGTGACCCCGCCCGACACGATGCCGCCGCCAAGCACGCGGTCGAGTTCGTCGAGCCCCGTGGGTGTGCGCGCGACATCGGTCGCCTCGATTTCCGACAGCGTGGTGAGTTCCGACGCGCCCGCGAGCGACGCGAACTGCGTGCCGAAGCGGTTGTTGGCCGGTCCGCTGGCCGCGCCGGCGACCTGTTCGATGAGTGTGTTCCACGCCCCGCAGCTGGGGCATTTGCCGAGCCACTTGGGGCTGGTACCGCCGCATTCACTGCAGACGAAAGTTGTTTTGTCCTTGGCCATGCGCAGAGTTTAGGTGGACCCCACCTCAGCCGATGGCGAATTCGCGCACCAGCAGGTCCGCGAACGCCTGTGCGGCCGGCGACAGCGATCGGCCCTGCCGCGTCACCACCGAGATGTTGCGCGCCACGGTCGGGCGGATCAGTCGCCGCGCGACCAGCCGCTCGTGGTCGGCGTGCGCAAGGATCGACGCCGGCAGCAGCGCCGGGCCGAGCCCGCTGGCCGCCATCGCGAGCGCGGTGGTCAGCAAGGTCACCTCGTAGGCGATGTCCAGCCGCACGCCGGCGCTCGCCGCCGCCACATCGATGCTGCTGCGCACGCCGTAGCCCGGCTTGACCGTGATCAGCGGATGGTCGACCAGCTGCCGCCAGGTGATGCGGTCGGTGCCGGGCAGGCGCAGGTCGCGGTCGGCGACGACCGCGAGGTGATCGTGCAGGAACACGCGCTGGTCGAGCCCCGGGGTGCGCGCCTGCAGCGTGCCGACGCCGAAGTCGACCTGCTCGCCGAGCACCTTCTCCACGAACTGCCCGGGCGCGCAGTCTTCGATCGCAACCTTCACGCCGGGGTGCAGGTCCAGGTAGCGGCGCAAGGCCTTGGGCATGAGCGTCTGCGCGATGGTGGAGGTGGCCGCGATGCGCACGCGCCCGCGCCGTCCCGCCGCCAGCTCGGCCATGCCGGTGCCCAGCGCATCGAGTTCGGCCAGCACGCGCTCCGCATGGCCGATGGCCTCGTTCGCGGCCTCGGTGCGCTGCAGCGAGCGCGTGGTGCGGTCGAACAGGCGCACGCCGAGCCGGTCTTCCAGCTCGCGCAGCAGCACGCTGACCGCCGGCTGCGTCAACGACAGCGCGACCGCCGCGCTCGACAACTGGCCGCTGTGATACACGGCCACGAACGCGCGCAGCTGCCGTACAGAGGGGACGCCACGCATTGATAACGGATTTTTATGAATGGCCATGAAAGTTTCACTTTTTCTGCGGACCGGTTCGGCACTGTAATGGCGCCTCGCAAGAATCCGGAGACATGAATCCATGACAGAGCAATTGAAGGCCCAGGTGCTGATCGTCGGCGCCGGCCCCGTGGGGCTGACGCTGGCGATCGACCTGGCGCAACGCGGCATCGACGTGTTGATGACCGAGATCCGCCACCGCGGCGAACCGCCGAACGTGAAGTGCAACCACGTCGCGGCACGCTCGATGGAAGTGTTCCGCCGGCTGGGCGTGGCACAGGCGCTGCGCGATGCGGGCCTGCCGGCCGACTACCCGAACGACGTGGCCTACCGCACGGCCGTGACCGGCATGGAGCTGTCGCGCATTCCGATCCCCGCGCGCCGCGACCGCTACACCGCCACCGGCGGCCCCGACACTTGGTGGCCCACGCCGGAGCCGCCGCACCGCATCAACCAGATCTACCTGGAGCCCGTGCTGTTCGCGCACGCCGAGGCCACGCCGGGGCTGCGCATCCGCAACCGCACGCGCATCGACGACTTCGAGCAGGACGACGAGGGCACGTGGGCGACGGGCGTGGACCTGGACGACGGGCACGCGGTGCGCATCCGTTGCCTCTACATGGTGGGATGCGACGGCGGCCGCTCGATGGTGCGCAAGAAGATCGGCGCCAGCCTGCACGGCACCGACGTGGTGGGCCGCGTGCAGTCGACGTACTTCCGTGCGCCCGCGCTGCTGGGCCTGCTGAAGCATCCGCCGGCCTGGGCCACGTTCGCGCTGAATCCGCGGCGCTGCGGCAACGTGTATGCCATCGACGGCCGGGAGACCTGGCTGCTGCACAACTACCTGCTGCCCGACGAGACCGACTTCGACTCGATCGACCGCGACTGGGCGATCCGCCAGATCCTGGGCGTGGGCGACGACTTCGAGTACGAGGTGATCTCCAACGAAGACTGGATCGGACGCCGACTCGTCGCCGACCGCTTCCGCGACCGCCGCGTGTTCATCTGCGGCGACGCCGCCCACCTGTGGATTCCGATGGCGGGCTACGGCATGAATGCCGGCATCGCCGATGCGATGAACCTGTCGTGGCTGCTCGCGGGCCGCCTGCAGGGCTGGCTGACTGAAGCGGCGCTTGCAGCGCACGAGGCCGAGCGCCAGCCGATCACCGAGCAGGTGTCGAGGTTCGCGATGAACCACGCGCTCGCACTGCAGCGGCAACGCGAGGGGGTGCCCGAAGGCATCGAGGCGCCCGGACCCGAAGGCGATGCGCTGCGCGCCGCGCGCGGCCAGGCGCTGTACGACCTGAACGTGCAGCAGTACTGCTGCGGCGGCCTCAACTTCGGCTACTTCTACGAGGGCTCGCCGCTCATCGCCTACGACGGCGAAGCCGCGCCCGCGTACACGATGGCCGAGTTCACGCCGTCGACCGTGCCAGGCTGCCGCACGCCGCACCTGTGGCTGGACGACGGGCGCTCGCTGTACGACGCGATGGCCGCGCTGGGCGGCGGTTACACCTTGCTGCGTCTCGATCCCGCAATCGACGTCGCGCCGCTCGAAGCCGCGGCGGCCGCGCGCGGCCTGCCGCTGCGCACGCTGGACATCCGGGCCGCGGACGCCGCGTCGCTCTACGACCGGCCGCTCGTCATCTCGCGCCCCGACCAGCACGTGGCCTGGCGCGGACATGCCGTGCCGGCCGACGCGCTGGCGCTGATCGACCTGCTGCGCGGCGCAGCTGTTCCCGCATCGCAACCTGAAAAAGAAAGAGAGACAAGCCAATGAACCGTCGCCATGCCTTGCGCCACCTGGGCGCCCTGTCCGCAGCCGCTTGCGCGGCCCACCCGCTGTCCGCGCTGGCGCAGGGCGAGAAGCCCGTCACCATCGTCGTGCCCTATGCGCCCGGCGGCACGACCGACATGCTCGGCCGGCTGATCGCCCAGCAACTGGGCACCGCGCTGGGCCGCACCGTGATCGTCGACAACCGGCCCGGCGCCGGCACCGCCATCGGCGCGTCGCAGGTGGCGCGTGCGGCGCCCGACGGCTCGACGCTGCTGGTCGCGACCAGCACCACGCTGGCGATCAATCCATGGCTCTACAAGAAGCTCTCTTACGACCCGGCGAAGGACTTCGCGCCGGTCGGCCTCATCGGCGCCGTGCCGCTGATGGTGGTGGTGCATCCGTCGGTGCCGGCGAACACACTGGCCGAACTGGTGGCGCTCGCCAAGGCGCGGCCCGATGCGCTGAGCTACGGTTCCGCAGGCAACGGCAGCCCGCAGCACCTGGGCGCGGAGATGTTCAAGGTCGCGACCTCGGCGAACATGACGCACGTGCCCTACAAGGGCAGCGCGCTCGCGCTGACCGACCTGCTCGGCGGCCAGCTGCAATTGATGTTCACGGACATCGCACCGGCGCTGCAGCACGTGCGCAGCGGCAAGCTGCGCGCGCTGGCCGTGACGTCGCGCAAACGCCAGCCGACCTTCCCTGCCGTGCCGACCGTGGCCGAGTCCGGCGTGGCAGGCACCGCCGACTTCGAGGCGGTGGCGTGGCAGAGCGTGGTCGCGCCGGCGGGCACGCCCAAGGCCTTCATCGACCGTTGCAGCCAGGAGATCGCGCGCATCGTCGCGCAGCCCGCGCTGCGCCAGAAGCTCGAAGGCGAAGGCTTCGAACCCGCCGCGCCCGGCACGCACGGCGCGGGTGCGCCGGAGCAGCTGGCCGCCTACATCCGCAGCGAAACGGAGCGCTGGGGCCGCGTGATCCGCGCTTCGGGCACCACGATCGACTGACGACATCGAGCCCGCAAGGGTTATCCCGCAGGCGTGCTTTTTCGACGATCATTTAATATATTAAATAATCTCGAAGGGCACAGTTCTTGAGCGCGACTTTCACCCACCGCAACCTCCCGCGCCTGCTGCTGCAGGCGCGCGAAGCCGTCATGGCCCACACGCGGCCCAGCCTGCGCGAGCACGCGCTGTCCGACCAGCAGTGGCGGGTGCTGCGCGTGCTGGGCGAACACGGCGCGGTGGAAACCGGCCGCGTGGCGCGCGAGGCCTTCATCCTCGGCCCCAGCCTCACCGGCGTGCTCGCACGCATGGAACGCGACGGGCTGATCCAGCGTGAGCGCGATCCGGCCGACCAGCGGCGCACCGTGATCGAAGCCACGGCGCACGGACGCAAGCTGGTCAAGCGGCTGTCGACCAGCATCGAGGCGCACTACCAGTGGCTGGAGCAGTCGCTGGGCAAGGAAAAGCTGACACAGCTCTACGGCCTGCTGGACGAGCTGATCGCGCTGGAGCAACCCGAGCCATGACCACGACCTTCCTGCCCAGCGGCACCGTGTACGGCACGCTGCTGAACTTCCGCGCCGAGTTCGACGCGCTCGCGCCGCAGATGACGCAGCCACCCTACAAGGCGCCGCCGCAGGCGCCGGTGCTCTACGTCAAGACGGCCAACACCTGGAGCCCGCACGACAGCGCGATCGCCGTGCCTGCCTCGGTGCCCGAGGTCGAAATCGGCGCCAGCATCGGCATGGTGATCGGCGCCGAGGGCGACATCGAAGGCTTCGTGCTGATGAACGACCTGTCGATTCCCCACGCGAGCTTCTTCCGCCCGCCGGTGAAGTTCAAGTGCGTCGACGGCTTCCTGGGCATCGGCCCGGCGCTGCGCGATGCGCAGTCGGTCGCCGACCCGGCGGACTTCCACGTCGAGGTGCGCATCAACGGCGCGCTGAAACAGTCGCTCGATTTCTCGACGCTCGTGCGCCCCGCCGCGCAGTTGCTGGCCGACGTGAGCGAGTTCATGACGCTGGCGCACGGCGACGTGCTGCTGCTGGGCTGCGGCGCAGGCCGGCCGTTGGCACGCGCGGGCGACCGCATCGACATCTCGGCACCCGGCTTCGAGCCGCTGCACAACACGCTGGTGCAGGAGGCCGCATGAAGCACGCACGCGTCATCTTCGAAGGCCGCGAACACACCGGCACCGCCCATGAATTCAACGGCCAGCCCGACGCCGCCGTGCGGCTGGACGACGGCCGCGTCGTGCCGCAGGAACAGCTCGTGTGGCTGCCGCCGCTTGCGCCCACGGCGCGCCCGCGCACCATCCTCGCGCTCGGCCTGAACTACGCCGACCACGCGAAGGAGCTGGAATTCAAGGCCCCTGAAGAGCCGCTGGTGTTCGTGAAGGGGCAGAGCGCACTGATCGGCCATCGCCAGCTCACGCACCGCCCGACCGGCGTGAAGTTCATGCACTACGAATGCGAACTCGCCATCGTCGTCGGCAAGACCGCGAAGCACGTAAAGCGCGACGACGCCTACGACTTCATCGGCGGCTACACGGTCGCCAACGACTATGCGATCCGCGACTACCTCGAGAACTGGTACCGCCCCAACCTGCGCGTGAAGAACCGCGACACCTGCACGCCGCTGGGCCCCTGGTTCGTCGATGCGAAGGACGTGGCCGACCCGATGGCGCTCGCGCTGCGCACCACCGTGAACGGCACGGTCACGCAGCAAGGCAACACGCGCGACATGATCTTCGACGCGCCTTTCCTCATCGAATACTTCAGCCGCTTCATGACGCTGTCGCCAGGGGACCTGATCCTCACCGGCACGCCCGACGGCGTGGTCGATTGCCAGCCGGGCGACGTGGTCGTCACCGAGATCGACGGCATCGGCGCACTGATCAACACCATCGCCACGCGCTGAGCCCACGCTTTCAAAAACCACGGAGACAAACCGCCATGACGACCGCCACCACCAGGACCTTCCGCCTTGCCGCCGCCCTCGCGGTGGCAGGTGCCGCGATGACGATGCTCGCGCCCGCCGCCACCGCGCAGACGGCCTCGCCTCCGGCCTACCCGACCAAGCCGGTGCGCTGGGTCGTCGGCTACCCGGCCGGCGGCGGCACCGACTTCCTCGCGCGCACCGCCGGCGCGCAGCTCTCGCAGCAGCTCGGCCAGCCGGTGCTGGTGGACAACCGCCCCGGCGCCGGCGCGATCATCGCGTCGGAAAACGTGGCGCGTTCACCGGGCGACGGCTACACCGTGTTCTCGGCCGACAACGGCGTGCTGGTCTACAACCCCGCGCTCTACAAGAAGCTGCCCTACGACGCCGAGAAGGACTTCGCGCTGATCGGCATGATGGGCCGCTCGCCGCTGATCATCACGGCCGCACCGGGCACGGGCTTCACCGACGCCAAGGCGCTGATCGCCGCGCTCAAGGCCTCGCCGGGCAAGTACAGCATCGCCACGCCGGGCACCGGCAGCCCGCACCACCTGGCCTACGAGTTGTTCCAGCGCGAGGCCGGCGTCTCGATGCTGCACGTGCCCTACAAGGGCGGCGCGCCCGCGCTGCAGGACCTGATGGGCAACCAGGTGCCGCTGATGATGCTCGACCTGCCCAGCGGCATCAGCGCCGTGAAGGCCGGCAAGGTCGTGCCGCTGCTGGCGATGTCGGCCGAGCGCGTGCCACAACTGCCGCAGTTGCCCACGGCCAAGGAACTCGGCTATGCCGTCGAGGCCTACACCTGGCAGGGGCTGGTCGCGCCCACCGCCACGCCCAAGGCCATCCAGGCGCGCCTGGGCACCGACCTGCTCAAGAGCATGAACGACGCGGGCGTGAAGCAGAAGCTCTACGACGCCGGCTGGGAGGCACGCCCCACCGACGCCGCCGACATGGGCCGCCTCGTGGAGTCCGAACGCAAGAAGTGGCACGCGCTGATCAAGGCGCGCGACATCAAGCTCGATTGATGCCGCCCATGCCCTCGACCCCTCACGCCATCGGTCGCCGCGCCCTGCTGCAGGGCGCCGCCGCCTTCGCAGCACTCCCGTCGCTCGCCCGCGCGCAGGCGCCCGCGGCCTGGCCCGCCAAGCCGGTGCGCATCGTCGTGCCGTTCACGCCGGGCGGCACCACCGACTTCGTGGCGCGCCTGGTCGGCGTCGAGCTGGCGAAGGCGCTGGGCCAGCCGGTGATCGTCGAGAACAAGCCCGGCGCGGGCACGGTGATCGGTGTCGATGCGGTCGCCAAGTCGGTGCCCGACGGCCACAGCTTCGTGTGCGTCGCCAACAGCTTCACCGCCAACCAGACGCTGGTGCGCAAGCTGCCCTACGACACGCTGAAAGACCTGCGACCGGTCGCGCTCATGGGCATGTCGGAGCACGTGCTCGCCACCCATCCGGCGAGCGGCCTGAAGACACTCGCCGACCTGCGCACCCTGGCCAAGGCCAAGCCGGGCACGCTGAGCTTCGCCTCCTTCGGCAACGGCACCTCGGCGCACCTGTCGGGCGAGATGCTCAAGCTGCAGATGGGCCTGGACCTCGTGCACGTGCCCTACAAGGGCCAGGGTCCGGCGCTCGCCGACCTGCTCGGCGGACAGGTGACGGTGATGTTCGGCAACTGGCCTGAGTTCCGCGGCCATGTGCAGGCCGGCAAGCTGGTGGCGCTGGGCATGGCGACCGCGCAGCGCTCGCAGTACGCGCCCGCCATTCCCACGCTGGCCGAGCAGGGCGTGGCCATCGAGTCCAACTCGTGGAACGGCCTGCTGGCCCCGGCCGGCACGCCGGACGCCGTGGTGCAACGCATGAACGCCGAAGTCAACCGCGCGCTGGCTTCGCCGGCCGTAACCGAGGCCTTCCACAAGGGCGGCATCGCGTCGCTGTCGGGCACGCCGGAACGCTTCGCGGACTTTATCCGCAGCGAGATCGCGAAGTACGGCGACGTGATCCGCAAGGCCAACATCCAGCTCGAGAGCTGAACCATGAGCCTGTACGCCATGCAGAAATTCCTGTTCGCGCTGAACCGCGACGCCGAGGTGCAGCGCCGCTATGCCGAAGGCGGCGACGCGCGCGACGTGCTGCTGGCCGGCTACGACCTGAACGACGAGGAGCGCGAGGCCATCGCCAGCGGTGACATCGGCAAGCTCTACGTCCTCGGTTGCAACGGGCAGCTGCTGATGCACTTCGCACCGCTGCTGGGCATTCCGTGGGCCGACTACCTCGAAGCCATGCGCGAGGGCGTGCGCAAGTACGGACCGGTGCGCGCGGGCATCTATGCAATGACAACCGGCACCGACGAGAAAGTGGCTGGCGTATGAGCCTCGTATTCGCAGGCGTGTGCAGCCACGCCCCCGGCATCACCGGCCGCGCCCATCTGGCCGACCCGGCCGTCAAGGACGAGTTCCACGCGCAGTTCCACCGCTTCGGCGCGGCGATGCGCGCCACGAAGCCCGATGCGGTGATCGTCATCGCCGCCGAGCACTTCGCGAACTTCTTCATGAACAACATGCCGGCCTATGCCATCGGCATGGCCGACAGCTACGAGGGTCCGATCGAAGACCCGAAGTGGCTGGGCATCGAGAAGCACACCATCCCCGGCGACGCCGCGCTGTCGCAGCGCCTGATCCGCGAGGTGATGCAGACCGTGGACGTGGCCTACGCGGAAGAATGGAAATTCGACCACGGCATCATGGTGCCGCTGAACTTCCTGACGCCGGACTTCGACACCAAGGTCATCCCCGTGAACATCAACTGCCAGGGCCCGCCGCTCACGCCACTGCACCGCGCGTGGGCCTTCGGCGAAGCCTTGCGCCGCGCCTGCGACAAGGCCCCCGAGCGCATCGCGCTGGTGGGCACCGGCGGCATCTCGCACTGGCCGGCCACGCCCGACTCGGGCAAGGTGAATGCCGATTGGGACGCCGAGTTCATGCGCCGCTGGTGCGCCAATGACCGCGAGGCGCTGCTCTCGCCCACCGACTACGGCGACGAAGCCACCTACCGCGAAGCGGGCCAGGGCGGCTTCGAGATCCGCACCTTCCTGAGCGTGGCCGCGGCCGCGCGCGGCAAGGGCGAGATCTTCCACATGAAAGCCATCCCGATCTTCGCGGTGACCTGCACGGCCGCCGTCATGTCGGTGGAATGAACGAAGGAACCTCCCCATGCCCCACCTGGTGATCCTCTACACGCCCAACATCGAGGCCGAGACCGACATGCCGGCGCTGTGCCGCGCGCTGGCCGACACCATGCTCGCGCAGCGCGACGAGAACGCCAAGCCCGTGTTCCCCACGGGCGGCACGCGCGTGCTGGCCTACCCGGCCGCGCACTACGCGGTGGCCGACGGCCGCGCCGACTACGCCTTCGTGTACCTGAACCTGCGCATGGCCTCGGGCCGCTCCGAGGCGGTGAAGAAGAAAGCCGGCGACGACCTGCTGGCCGTCGTGCGCACGCATTTCGAACCGGTCTTCACGCAGCGCCACATCGGCATCACACTGCAGATCGACGAAGCCCCCGGGCAGGTGTATGACGGCAAGCACAGCAACCTGCACCCCCTGTTCAACAAATCCTGACGATCACCGAAGAAGAAGCCCCATGCTGTCCACCGCCACCATCGCCCAACTGGCCGCAGAACTGCACGAGAGCGAGAAATCGCGCGTGCAGGTCGAGCATTTCTCCAAGCGCTTTCCCGAGATGACCATCGAGGACGGCTATGCCGTCTCGCGCGAGTGGGTGAAGCACAAGATCGCCGAAGGCCGCATCGTGAAGGGCCACAAGATCGGCCTGACCTCGCGCGCCATGCAGCAGGCCAGCCAGATCACCGAGCCCGACTACGGCACGCTGCTGGACGACATGTTCTTCGAACAGGGCGCCGACATCCCGTTCACGCGCTTCATCGCGCCGCGCATCGAGGTCGAACTGGCCTTCGTGCTCGGCAAGAAGCTGCAGGGCCCGAACGTCACCATCTTCGACGTGCTGGCCGCCACCGACTACGTGGTGCCCGCCATCGAAATCATCGACGCGCGCATCGAGCAGTTCGACCGCCACACCAAGGCCATGCGCAAGGTGTTCGACACCATCGCCGACAACGCGGCCAACGCCGGCATCGTGCTCGGCGGCCGGCCGGTGAAGCCTGACGCGGTGGACCTGCGCTGGGTCAGCGCGCTGCTCTACAAGAACGGCGTGATCGAGGAATCGGGCGTGGCCGCGGCCGTGCTCAACCACCCCGCCACCGGCGTGGCCTGGCTCGCGAACAAGCTCGCGCCCTGGGACGAATGCCTGGAGGCCGGCGAGGTGGTGCTGGGCGGCTCGTTCACGCGCCCCACCAACGCCGTGCCCGGCGACACCTTCCATGCCGACTACGGTCCTCTGGGCTCCATCGCCTTCCGTTTTGTCTGACGAGTTTTTCATGCACACCCCACTCAACACTTTCAAGCAAGCCCTTCAAGCAGGCCAGCCGCAGATCGGCCTGTGGGTCGGCCTGGGCGACGGCTATGTCGCCGAGCTGCTGGCCGGCACCGGCTACGACTGGCTGCTGGTCGACGGCGAGCACGCGCCCAACGACGTACGCTCGGTGCTCGCGCAGCTGCAGGGCATTTCGAGCGCGTGGTCGGCGCAGCCCGACACGGCGCGCTCGCACCCGATCGTGCGCCTGCCCACCGGCGACACCACGCTGATCAAGCAGTACCTGGACATCGGCGCGCAGACGCTGCTGGTGCCGATGGTCGACACCGCCGAGCAGGCCGCGAAGCTCGTGCAGGGCATGCGCTATCCGCCCGAAGGCATCCGCGGCATGGGCAGCGCGCTCGCGCGCGCCTCGCGCTGGCAGGCCTACCCGAACTACCTGCACGAAGCCAACGCGCAGACCTGCCTGCTGGTGCAGGCCGAGACGGTCGAGGCCATGAAGAACCTCGATGCCATCGCGGCGACACCGGGCGTGGACGGCGTGTTCATCGGGCCGGCCGACCTGTCGGCCTCGATGGGCTTCGTGGGCCAGCCCAACCACCCCGAGGTGCAGGCCGTGATCGCCGATGGCGTCGCGCGCATCCGCAAGGCCGGCAAGGCGGCCGGCATTCTGTCGACCACCGAGGAACAGGCGCGCAAGTGGCTCGCGGCCGGTGCGCTCTTCGTGGCGGTGGGTGTGGACACCATCCTGCTCGCGGCAGCCGCCAGGCAGTTGCTCGCGAAGTACAAGGCCGCACCGGGCGCGCAGACGCCCAACGGCTACTGATTCATCACTCGATCAGTCACTCAAGGGAGTCATCCGATGCAACGCACCACCTTCGCGGCGCTGGCCGCGGCCGCCGCCCTCTTTCTCACCGCCTGCGCGCCCATGGGCGCTGGCAAGCAGGGCACCACCGCGCAGCAGGAAGCCAACCGCCAGACGGTGCTCGCCTTCTACGAGAAGGGCCTGAACCAGAAGGACGCCGATGCGGCCCTGCAGTACGTAGGCAACCGCTACGTGCAGCACAACCCCACGGCAGCCGACGGCCCCGAGGGCTTTCGCAAGTTCGTCGCCTTCCTGCGCGAGAAGTTTCCGAACTCGAAGAGCGAGATCAAGCGCAGCTTCGTCGACGGCGACTACGTGATCCTGCACGTCAACGCAGTGCGAGAGCCAGGCACGCGCGGCAGCGCCATCGTCGACATCTTCAAGCTGGAGAACGGAAAGATCGTCGAGCACTGGGACGTGGTGCAGCCCGTGCCAGAGACCGCTGCGAACAAGAACGGCATGTTCTGACCTCCTGAGTTCCTGAATCCCAGCCAGCCAACGCCAGCCGATGACCACGCCCACCGATCCGAACAGCAAGCGCTTCCGCTCCGCCACCATCCGCGAGGGCACCATCCGCGCGACCACGCGCAGCTTCCTGCACGCGCTGGGCCAAGACGATGAGGACATCGCGCGCCCGCACGTCGGCGTGTTCCACACGGGCGGCGAAATGAGCCCGTGCAACCTCAATCTGCGCGAGCAGGCGCAGCACGCCAAGACCGGCATCTACGCGGGCGGCGGTACGCCGCACGAATGCCCGGTGGTGTCGGTGAGCGACGGGCTCACGATGGCGCATTCGGGCATGCGCTTCTCGCTGATCTCGCGCGAACTCATCGCCGACAGCGTGGAAGCCTCGACGCGCGGCCACCAGTGGGACGGCATCTTCGCCATCGGCGCCTGCGACAAGAACCTGCCGGGCCTGATGATGGGCATGGTCCGCTGCAACGTGCCCAGCGTGTTCGTGCACGGCGGCTCGGCGCTGCCGGGCCAGATGCCCGGCCCCGACGGTCGCGACCTCAACGTGGTCGACACCTACGAAACCATCGGCAAGGTGCTGGCCGGCACGGCCACGCACGACGAGCTCGACGCGATGAGCCGCGCCTGCCTGCCCACGGCCGGCGCCTGCGCGGGGCAGTTCACGGCCAACACGATGGGCATGGTGTCGGAAGCGCTGGGCCTCGCACCCGTCGGCTCGAGCATGGTACCCGCCGTGTTCAGCGAACGCGCGCCGCTGATGCGCCGCGCCGCGAAGCAACTCATGAAGGCCGTGATGGGCGATGGCCCGCTGCCGCGCGACGTCGTCACGCGCAAGGCGCTGGAGAACGCCTGCGCCGTGGTGTCGGCCACGGGCGGCTCCACCAATGCCGCGCTGCACCTGCCGGCGATTGCGCACGAGGCGGGCATCAGGTTCCACCTCGACGACGTGGCCGAAGTTTTCGCACGCACGCCACTCATCGCCGACCTGCGCCCGGGCGGCCAGTACCTCGCGCGCGACGTGTACTACATCGGCGGCGCCGGCGTGATCCTGCGCACGCTGATCGAACAGGGCTTCCTGCATGGCGACGCGCTCACCTTCACTGGCCGCACGCTGGCCGAGGAAGTCGCCGACGCCAACGCACCCGACGGCCGCGTGGTGCGCGATCCGTCCAACCCGATCACGCGCGACGGCGGCCTGGCCGTGCTCAAGGGCAACCTCTGCCCCGACGGCGCACTGCTCAAGACGGCAGGATTGAAGACGCTGGTGCATCGCGGCCCGGCACGTGTCTTCAACTCGGAAGAAGAAGCGCAGGCAGCGGTGCAGAACCGCCGCTACGAAGCGGGCGACGTGATCGTCATCCGCAACGAAGGCCCCAAGGGCAGCCCCGGCATGCGCGAGATGCTGGGCATCACCGCGCTGCTCTACGGCCAGGGCATGGGCGACAAGGTGGCGCTGCTGACCGACGGGCGTTTTTCGGGCGCCACGCGCGGCCTGTGCATCGGCTACGCAGGGCCCGAGGCGGCCGACGGCGGACCGATCGCGGTGCTGCGCGACGGCGACATGGTGGCCATCGATGCGCGCGCCGAAGCACGCAGCATTTCGGTCGAACTGACGGCCGAGGAAATCGCCGCGCGCCTGGCCCGACGTGAGGTAAACGCGGGGGTGGCGCAGGGTGGTTTGTTGGAAAAATACGCGCTCACCGTGCGCCCTGCCCACCAGGGCGCCGTGACCCACTCGGGCGCGGTCACCTGGCTGCGCGACGAGTCGTGATCCCTCCTTCACCACCACCGAAAAGAGAGACAGCCATGACCTTCACCCGCCGCCACATGCTGCAGACCACCGGCGCCTCGGCGCTGCTCGCGAGCATCGGCCAGCACGCCTTCGCACAGGCCGCCGCGCTCGAGAACGCGACCATCGTCACCGGCTTCGCGGCCGGCGGCACCTCGGACACCACGTGCCGCCGCATCGCGCTCAAGCTGAGCCCCGACTACGCCAAGACCGCCGTGGTCGAGAACCGCACCGGCGCGGGCGGCCAGATCGCCGTGAGCTACGTGAAGGGCCGTCCGGCCGACGGCACCACGATCCTGCAGACGCCCACGTCGATCCTCACGATCTATCCGCACATCTACAAGAAGCTGCCCTACGACCCGATGGTCGACCTCACGCCCGTGAGCCTGGCCTGCATCTTCGACTTCGGCTTCGCGGTCGGCCCGGCCGTGCCGGCCACCGTCAAGACGGTGCCCGAGTTCCTCGCGTGGGCCAAGGCCAACCCGGCCGGCGCCAACTACGGCTCGCCGGCCGCGGGCTCCACGCCGCACTTCATCGGCGCGCTGCTGGGCAAGCAGGGCGGTGTCGAGCTCAAGCACGCGGCCTACCGCGGCACGCAGCCGGCCATGCTCGACCTGCTGGGCGGCAACATCTCGGCGGTGTCGGGCCCCATCGGCGACATCACGCAGCACCTGCAGTCGGGCAAGGTCCGCATCCTGGGCGTGTCGGGTGCCAAGCGCAGCCGCTTCGCGCCGGACGTGCCCACCTTCGGCGAGCAGGGCATCAAGAACATGGCGCACAGCGAATGGTTCGCCTTCTTCCTGCCGGCCAAGGCCTCGCCCGAACTCGTGGCGAAGCTGAACACGTCGATGAAGAACGCGCTGGCGCAGAAGGACGTGATCGACGGCCTGGGCACCTTCGGCCTGGAAGCGATGTCTTCCACGCCTGCCGAGCTGGCCGATCTGTTGAAGAAGGACACCGCCAAGTGGGCGCCGATCGTGAAGGAAGTCGGCTTCACAGCGGAAGGTTAAACACATGAAGGAACTGCCATGAACACACTCGCCACCGCGCCTTCGGCGCTGGTCCATCCCTCGATCCATCCCGACGAGCGCGCCGCGCGCGAAGAGCTCGCAGCTTGCTACCGCGTCTTCGCGATGCTGGGCTGGACCGAGATGATCTACAACCACATCACGGTGCGGCTGCCCGACAGCGTCACCGGCGGCGAGAAGCAGTTCCTCATCAACCCCTTCGGCCTGCACTACAGCGAAGTGACGGCCAGCAACCTGGTGAAGATCGACCTGCAGGGCAAGGTGCTCGACGGCTCGACCTACCCGGTGAACCCGGCCGGCTTCGTGGTGCATGCCGCCATCCACGACGGCCTGCCCGGCGCGCACTGCGTGATGCACACGCACACCACCGCCGGCGTGGCCGTCGCCTGTCTGCAGGGTGGCCTGCAGCAGACCAATTTCTATACCGCGCAGCTGCACGGCATGGTGGCGTACCACGACTTCGAGGGCATCACGATCCATGCCGACGAAGGCCCGCGCCTGCTCAAGAGCATCGGCGACCGCAACGCGGTGATCCTGCGCAACCACGGCCTGCTGGCCTGGGGCCAGACGCTGCCGCAGACCTTCGCAATCTTGTGGACGCTGCAGCGCGCCTGCGAGATCCAGATGGCGACCTTCTCGATGGGCGCGGCCATTCCGGTGAGCGAGGAGATCGCGCAGCGCTGCACGCGCGATGCGCTGCAGTTCAGCCCCGAGCACGGCGCCGGGCAGGACGTGTTCAACGCGCTCGTGCGCCAGGTCGATCGCATCGACGCCAGCTACAAGAACTGACCCCATGAAGATCTGCATCTACGGCGCCGGCGCGATCGGCGGATGGATCGGCGTCGGCCTCGCGCAAGCGGGCGAACGCCTCAACGTGGTGGCGCGCGGCGCCACGCTCGACGCGCTGCAACGCGACGGCCTCTCGCTGATGCGCGGCGACGTGCGCACGCGCGTGCCGGTGAACGCGGTGGCTGACCCCGAGACCCTCGGCGTGCAAGACCTCGTGGTGATCGCCGTGAAGGCGCCCGCGCTGGCCGGCGTGGCCGAACGCATCGGGCCGCTGATCGGGCCCGACACCCTCGTGCTGGTGGCCATGAACGGCGTGCCGTGGTGGTTCCTGGAAGGCGGCTTCGGCGGCGAGATCACGGGCCACCGGCTCGCGGCCGTCGACCCCGAAGGCCACATCGCGCGCGCCATTCCGGCGCGCAACGTGATCGGCTGCGTGGTGCATGCCAGCTGCTCGCTCGACGGGCCGGGCGTGGTGCGGCACCACTTCGGCAACGGGCTGATCGTGGGTGAGCCTTCGGGCGAAGCCACGCCGCGCGTGCAGAAGCTGGTCGCGCTGCTCAAGAGCACGGGCATCGACACCACGCTGTCGCCGCAGATCCAGAAGGACGTGTGGTTCAAGCTGTGGGGCAACATGACGGTGAACCCGATCAGCGCGCTGACCGGCGCGACCACCGACCTGATCATGGGCGACGACTACGTGCGCGGCTTCATCTCGGCCGTGATGCTCGAGGCCAAGGAGATCGGCCGGCGCATCGGCATCGAAATCACGCAAAGCCCCGAAGACCGGCACGAGGTCACGAAGAAACTCGGCGCCTTCAAGACCTCGATGCTGCAGGACGTGGAAGCCGGCCGCTCGGTGGAACTCGACGCGCTCGTCACCGTGGTGCGCGAGCTGGGCGAGCTGACCGGCGTGGCCACGCCGTTCACCGATGCGCTGCTGGGGCTGGCGCGGCTGCGCACGCGGCAGCTCGGGTTGTACTGAACGCGGGAGCGTTGCCCCGAGCGCCAGGCGTTCAGCTCAGCCCGCCAGCCCGACGTACACGTTCTGCACGTCGTCGTTCGCGTCGATCGCCGCGAGGAAGGCCTCGACCTCTTCCAGGTCCTCGGCGCTGAGGGTGGCGGGGTCGACCGGGTTCTTGGGCCGGTAGCCCAGCTTGGCCGACAGCACGGTGAAACCCTGGGCCGGCAGTGCGCGGCTCACGAGGTCGAGGTCGGCGGGTTCGGTCAGGAACAGGCTGGTGCCCTCTTCGGCGCCGGGCTCGAAGTCTTGTGCGCCGGCTTCGATGGCGGCCACTTCGGCGTCGGCGTCCTTGGTGGCGGGCTCGGCCTCGATCATGCCGAGGTGGTCGAAATCCCACGAGACCGAGCCGGAGGTGCCGAGCTGGCCCTTGCGGAAGAGCACGCGCATTTCAGGCGCGGTGCGGTTCACGTTGTCGGTCAGGCATTCGACCATCACGGCCACGCGGTGCGGGGCGAAGCCCTCGTACATGACGTGGTCGAAGTGCACCGATTCGCCCGTGAGGCCGGCGCCCTTCTTGATGGCGCGGTCGAGCGTGTCCTTCGGCATCGAGACCTTGCGGGCCTGTTCGACGACCAGCCGCAGCCGCGCGTTCGAGCCCGGGTCGGCGCCGTTGCGCGCGGCCATCATGATTTCCTTGGCCAATTTGCCGAACAGCCGGCCCTTGGCGTTCGCGGCCACGTCCTTGTGCTTGGCTTTCCATTGCGCGCCCATGTCTGCATTCCTTGGTGTTGTGTGGGGCGGCGAAACGCCGCAGCCCCCGAGGATGCCACGAGCCGCTGGCCCCGGACAGCGGGGGCCCTTCCGCCGTCAGGGACGCCACTTCTGTTCGCCCGCCTCCGGCACCAGGCTGACCCACAGGGCCGCGCCCACGATCAGCAGCCCGCCGGCCCAGCCCCAGGCGCCGATGCGTTCGCCCAGCACCAGGGCCGCGATGGCCGCGCCGAACACCGGCTCGCTGCCCATGAGCAGCGACACCCGGCTCGGGCTGCTGCGCGAGGCCGCATGGTTCTGCGCGAAGAAGGCGAACACGGTGCACAGCAGCACGAGGTAGGCCATGCCCCACCAGAAGGCGGCTGTGGCGGGCGGCAGGTGCCAGGCGCCGCCGCCGGCCACGGACAGCAGCGACAGCGCCGCCGCGCCCAGCGCCATCACGCCGGACTGCACGGCCGTGAGCGTGAGCGCCGGCAGGTTGTGGCGGCCCGCCAGGCGACGCGTCAGGCAGACCATGACGGCGCGCAGGAAGGCGGCGGCGAGCATGAGCGCGTCGCCCCACCCCATCGACAGGTCGGCGAGCGAAGGCGCCGAGAGCAGCGCCGCGCCCACGGCCGAGAGTCCGGCCGCCCAGAACACGCGCCGCGCCGGACGCCGGCCCAGCAGCCACCATTCGACGAAGGGCGTGATCGCCACGCACAGGCTGATGAGGAAGGCGGCGTTGCTCGCCAGGGTCAGCGAGACACCGAAGGTCTCGCACAGGAAGATGGCGAGCAGGTTGGCGCCCAGCAGGCCGCCCACGGCGAGCCCCTGGCGCCACTGTGCGTCGGACCACAGCGGCCGCAGCGCGGGCAGCAGCACGAGAAACGTGAGGCCGAAGCGCAGCGCGACGAATTCGAGCACGGGCAGCTGCTGCGTCGCCTGCTTGGCCACCGCGTAGCTGCCGCCCCAGACCGCCGCCACGAGCAGCAGCATGAGTTCGGCGGGGCCGAAGCCGGCCGGCCACGACCCTCGCCACCAACGGCGCCCCGCCGGGACCGCCCCCTGCAACACCTTTGAATCCATACTGTCTGCCCGCGACCCGGAGCGCCTGAAAGAAAAAGAGAAGGCGCATTGTTCCGGGCCGAACCAGGGCCGCACAGCCGTCGGCCGGAACAGGACTGTTGCGTGGTGGGAACGAATTCATTTCTCAAGGTGCTGCCCGAGATGGTGACCTTCATGCGGGTCGCCGAACTCGGCAGCTTCTCGGCCGCCGCCGACCTGCTGGGCATCACGCCCTCGGCCGCGAGCCGGCAGGTGAAGCGGCTCGAACAGGAGATCGGCGTGCAGCTGCTGCAGCGCACCACGCGCCAGCTGCGGCTCACCGAGCCCGGCGTCGAGGCCTTCGCGCGCTGCCGCGAACTGGTGGCGGCGGCGCAGGGTGCGATGGACATCGGTGCGCAGTTCGCCCGCGCACCGGCCGGCCGCGTGCGCCTGAGCGCGCCGAAGGCCTTCGCGCGGCACGTGCTGCACCCGCACCTGCTCGACTTCCTGCGCCAGTACCCGGCGGTGGACGTGCAGCTGATCGTGGCCGACCGCGACATCGACCCGATCCGCGAAGGAGTGGACCTCGTGGTGCGGCTGACCACGGCGCCGCCCGAGGGGCTGGTGGCGCGGCGGCTGATGGCGGCCGAGCACATCCTGTGCGCCACGCCGGCCTACCTGGCGCGTCACGCGGCCATCACGCACCCGCACGACCTGCGCGCGCACAGCTGCCTGTCGCTGGGCGAGCACGAGCGCGACAACCACTGGCGTTTCCGAAAGGAAGGCGAGGACGACGCCAAGGTGGAGATCGAAGTGGCGGTGGACGGCCGCTATGTCTGCAACCACAGCGAAATGCGGCTCGGCGGCGCGCTCGCGGACCTGGGCGTGGCCTGCGTGCCGACCTTCACGGCGCGCGAGGCGCTGGACGACGGCCGCGTGATGCGCGTGCTGTCCGACTGGACGCTGCAAGGCAACTACCAGGGCCAGGCCTGGCTGCTGTACCCGCCGAACCGCTACCTGCCGCCCAAGTGCCGGGTGCTGGTCGAGCACCTGCTCAGCGCGGTGCCTTCCCCGTGAGCACGCGCACGGCCTCGGGCAGCGAGTGGACCTGCGGCATGAAATGATCGATGAGCGCGCCCAGCGCCACCGCGCAGACCACCGCGCCCAGGAGCGGCTTCCAGGTGAGCCGCACCGCCGCCATGAGCCAGCCCTCGCGCGCCACGCGCACCGCGGCGCGCGCCGACACATAGGAGAAGGCGACCTCGATCGCCACGGCCAGCAGCGCGTCCCAGCTGAAGTACAGCAGCACGAGCGAGCCCGCGCCCAGCACGACGGCCAGGCACAGCAGGAAGATGGCGAGCACCGGCACGACGATGATGGCGCCCTCGTCGGCGCCGCCCGCGGCATCCAGCGCGCCACTGGCCACGTCCGAGAGCACGCTGCCACCGTCGGTGCCATCGGGCACGCAGCCATGGTCGTCCGGGCCGTCGGAGCTGATCCCCAGGTCATCGGGCGCCTCGATCTCCGTGCGCCTCTCGACCAGCCGCTGCGCCCACCAGCGCAGCACGCACAGATACCCCAGGTAGCCCACGCCCAGCGTGACGAGGTAGCGCACGGCCAGCGAGTCGACCTGCAGCAGGTGCATCTGCAGCGCCGACACGCCCCACATCAGCAGCAGCGTGAAAGTGCCGATCAGCAGCCCGTGCGTGCGCAGGCTGTGGTTGCGGTGCAGGTCGCGTTCGACCTGGCTTTCCCACAGGCGCACGGAGCGCCAGTTGGAAAGAACCTTCATTCGTCGGCGGGCGCGAAGGGCACCCGCTGCGCGACCGCGCACATGAGTTCGTAGCCGACGGTGCCGGCGGCCTGCGCCACCTCGTCGATGGGCAGCACCGCGCCGGTCAGGGCCGAGCGGCCCCACAGCGTGACTTCGGCGCCGAAGGCCGCGTCGGGCACGGGCGTGAGGTCGACGGTGATCATGTCCATGCTCACGCGGCCCACCATGCGAGTGCGCACGCCGTTCACCAGCACCGGGGTGCCGGTGTCGCAGTGGCGCGGGTAGCCGTCGGCATAGCCGACCGCCGCGATGCCGATGGTGAGCGGGCCCTCGGCCGCGAAGCGCGAGCCGTAGCCGATGGTGTCGCCGGCCTTCAGCGTCTGCACGGAGATGAGGCGGGTCGACAGCGTCATGGTCGGCTCCAGCCCCCAGTGCGCCGCGTCATGGGCGGGAAAGTCGGGCGCGCTGCCGTACAGCACGATGCCGGGGCGCACCCAGTCGCCGCGCGTGCGCGGTGCATGGCGCAACGTGGCGGCGCTGTTGGCGATGGAGCGTTCGCCCGGCAGGTCGCGCGTGACGCGCTCGAACACCTCGAGCTGGTGGTCGATGCCGCGCGGGCCGTCGGCGTCGCTGAAATGCGTCATGAGCGAGATTTCGTCGACCTGCGTGAGCGCGTTCAGGCGCGTCCAGGCCGAGCCGAAGCGCTCGGGCGTGAAGCCCAGGCGGTTCATGCCGGAGTTCATCTTCAGGAACACGCGCTGCGGCTTCAGGGTCTTGTGGGCCGCGAGCATGTCGATCTGCTCGTCGCAATGCACCGAATGCCACAGGTCCAGGCGCGAGCACAGCTCCAGGTCGCGCGCGTCGAACACGCCTTCCAGCAGCAGCACCGGGCCTCGCCAGCCCAGCGCGCGCACGCGCTCGGCCTCGGCCAGGTCGAGCAGCGCGAAGCCGTCGGCGCCGCGCAGGCCTTCATAGACGCGCTCGATGCCGTGCCCGTAGGCATTGGCCTTGACCACCGCCCAGACGCGGGCGTCGAGGGCCGAACGGCGGGTCCGGTCGAGGTTGTGGCGCAGGGCGGCGGTGTGGACGGTGGCAAGAATGGGGCGCGGCATGGGGGTGCTCGGGTGAATGCGGACCACGTTTTAGCATCTTCGGGAATGGGGTTGAAACCGGTGGGGATGCCTCATTTCGTGTCGCACCCCCGTGCTATAACCGCCCATTCGCGTCAGACGCGACACATTTTCGACACTTTCTAACTACCGCCAGCAGCTCCTCTGGCCAGCCAGCCCATCGATGAAGCGCGGTTTTTACACGATCATGTCGGCCCAGTTCTTTTCGTCACTGGCCGACCAAGCGCTTTTCGTCGTTGCCGTCGATCTCATGCGAAGTTCGGGTGCCCCCGAATGGCAGCGGGCCGCCCTGGTGCCGATCTTCGCGGTCTTCTATGTGGTGCTGGCCCCGCTGGTGGGCGCCTTTGCCGACGCGCTGCCCAAGGGCAAGGTGATGTTCATCAGCAACGCGATCAAGGTCGTGGGCTGCCTGATGATGCTGTTCGGCTCGCACCCGCTGCTGTCGTATTCCATCGTGGGACTGGGCGCGGCGGCGTATTCGCCGGCCAAGTACGGCATCCTGACCGAGTTGCTGCCGGCGTCCCAACTGGTCAAGGCCAACGGCTGGATCGAAGGGCTGACCATCGCCTCGATCCTGCTGGGCATCGTGCTCGGGGGCATGCTGGTGGGCCATGCGGTGTCCAGCCAGCTCTTGCTGATCGACCTGCCATTCATCGACACCGGCATCGACTCGCCGGCCGAGGCCGCCATTGCGGTGCTGATCTTCGTCTACGTGCTGGCCGCCTGGTTCAACACCCGCATCCCGCACACGGGCGTCGAGATGCGCCCGCTGCGCTCGAACCCCGAGCAGAGCCTGGCGCGCAACCTGGCCGGCCTGCTGCCCGACTTCTGGCATTGCAACGCCCGCCTGTGGCGCGACCGGCTGGGCCAGATCTCGCTGGCGACCACCACGCTCTTCTGGGGCGCCGGCGGCAACCTCAAGTACATCGTGCTGGCCTGGGCCGCCGTGGCGCTCGAATACAACACCACCCAGGCCTCGGCGCTGACCGGCGTGGTGACCATCGGCACGGCCGTGGGCGCCATCGTGGCCTCGATGTACATGCGGCTGGACATGGCCACGCGCGTGATCCCCATGGGCATCGCGATGGGCCTGATGGTGATCTGCATGAACTTCATCGGCAACGTCTGGCTGGCGGTGCCCTTCCTCATCATGCTCGGCGGCCTGGGCGGCTTCCTGGTGGTGCCGATGAACGCGCTGCTGCAGCACCGCGGCCACAACCTGATGGGCGCCGGCCGCTCCATTGCCGTGCAGAACTTCAACGAGCAGGCCTGCATTCTTCTGCTAGGCGGCTTCTACAGCGTGTGCACGGGCCTGGGCCTGTCGGCCTACGGCGCGATCAGCGCCTTCGGGTTGGTGGTGGCCGGCTGCATGTGGATCATCAAGCGCTGGCACGAGAGCAACCTCAAGAAGTATCCTGAGGAAGTCGAGCACCTCCTGGCCATCGCCCGCAGCGACAAGCACCACTGATTTCGCGCGACCGCGTTGGTGCAATGGCCGGCGCGCCGAGCGCCCCCAATCCAACGCCCCATGCCCGCACTTGCCCTGATGTTCAACGCCTTCGTGTGGGGCGTTTCGTGGTTCCCGTTCCGCCAGGTGGCAAGCTTCGGGCTGCACCCGCTGTGGACCACCTGCCTGGTCTACCTCGTCATCGCCGCGGCCATGGGCCTGCTGCGCCGACACGCCTGGAAGGGCTTCGTTGCGTTCCCGATGCTGGCGGCGCTGGGCCTGGCGGCCGGCTTCACCAACGTGGGCTTCAACTGGGCCGTGACGCAGGGCGACGTGGTGCGCGTGGTGCTGCTGTTCTATCTGATGCCGCTGTGGAGCGTGCTGCTGGCCTGGCTGCTGCTGGGCGAGCGGCCGACGGGCGGCTCGCTGGTGCGGGTGGCGCTGGCACTCGCCGGCGTGGTGGTGGTGCTGAAGGCACCGGGTACCGACTGGCCGGTGCCGTCGAGCCTGCCAGACTGGCTGGGCGTGGCGGCGGGCTTCGGCTTTGCCGTGACCAACATCGTGCTGCGCCGTCTGCGGCATGCACCGGGCGAATCGCGCGCGTTGGCGATGTTCTGGGGCTGCACCGTGGTGGCGGGCGTCGCGGCGCTCATCGGCACCGCGTTCGGTGGCATCCAGTCGCCGCTGCTCGCGTCGTCCGGCTGGCTCGGCTGGGCCGCGGTGCTGGGCACGGGCTTCATCATCGCCAACGTGTGCCTGCAGTACGGCGCGCCGAAGCTCGCGGCCAGCGTCACCTCGGTGATCATGCTGTCGGAGGTGCTGTTCGCAAGCGTGTCGTCGGTGGCGCTGGGCGCGGCCACGATGGACGCACGCATCCTGATCGGCGGCGCGCTGATCGTGCTGGGCGCGGTCTGGGCGGCGTTTGCGCGAACCCCCACGCCGCGCGATGATCGCGTTTCCGCGTCCACCTGAGGAACCCTCCCATGACCAGCGTCTACGACTTCCAGGCCACCCGCATCGACGGCAAGCCGGTGAAGCTCTCGACCTTCCGCGGCCAGGTGCTGCTGATCGTCAACACGGCGAGCAAGTGCGGGTTCACGCCGCAGTTCGAGGGGCTGGAAGCGCTGCACGAGAAATACGCCGACCAGGGTCTCACGGTGCTGGGCTTTCCCTCCAACCAGTTCGGCGGCCAGGACCCGGGAAGCAACGAGGAAATCGGCGCCTTCTGCATGACCAACTACGGCGTGAGCTTCCCGATGATGGAGAAGATCGACGTCAACGGCAGCGGCGCCCTGCCGCTGTACCAGTGGCTCACCAAGGAAAAGCCCGGCCTGCTGGGCAGCACCGCCATCAAGTGGAACTTCACCAAGTTCCTGGTGGGCCGCGACGGCGCGGTGCTCAAGCGCTACGCGCCGCTGGACACGCCGGCCTCGCTCACGCGCGACATCGAGGCGGCGCTGGCGGCCACCTGAGCCGCAGCCCGGGGTCAGAAGCGGAAGTCGGCCGTCTTCGGCCCGCCGCCGACCGTCACGGTCTGGCTTTTCGTCTCGCCCTTCGGCGTGCTCACGTCGATCACATAGCGCCCCGCCGGCACGTCGATCAGGCACACCGGCCCGGTGGCGGTGAAGGCCATCGCGGCAGACGAGTTCGCATCGCCGCCCTTGATGGCGACATTCAGGTTGGCCAGGTAGGCGCCGTCGGCGCGCGCGAACAGCAGCGCCAGCGGATGGTTCTTCATGGCGGCGCGCATCGCGGTCGACTCGTCGGAGCCGATGCCGCCGCACACATAGCGCGTGGTGCCGATGCCCTGCCAGGGCGGCAGGGCCGACGGCGGCTGCTGCGCCTGTGCGGCGAAGGTGCCCGTGGCGCAGACGGCGGCCAGCAACGCACGGCGCAACGGAAAGGCGGAAACGAAGGACATGGCGCGAACTCCTTGCAGCTTCATCGGTTCGCCATGATGCGCCCCGAACGCGCCGGGCGCACGTCGGACGGCAACGTACCCTGCCGTGCGCGCGAACCCTACCCTGCCGGCGGCTGCAGCGCCGTGTCGAGCAGTTCCACCCAGTGCCGCACGGGCGTCTCGCCGCTGCCGCTTTGCAGGTGCGTGATGCAGCCGATGTTGGCCGAGGCGATGGTGGTGGGCTGCAGCTGCTTCAGGTGACCCAGCTTGCGATCGCGCAGCGGGTACGCCAGCTCGGGCTGCAGCACCGAGTACGTGCCGGCGGAGCCGCAGCACAGGTGCGATTCGTTCATGGCCACGCGCATGTCGAAACCGAGCGCGCGCAGGTGCGTCTCGACACCGCCGCGCAACTTCTGGCCGTGCTGCAGCGTGCAGGGCGGGTGGTACGCCACCACGCCCTCGGGCGCGCGCACGCGGCCCTGCAGCACGGGCACGAGATCGGGCAACAGCTCGCTCAGGTCGCGCGTGAGCGCGCTGATGCGCGCGGCCTTCGCGGCATAGGCCGCGTCGTGCTGCAGGATGTGGCCGTACTCGCGCACGGTGACGCCGCAGCCCGAGGCGTTCATCACGATCGCCTCGACCTCGCCGTGTTCGACGAAGGGCCACCACGCATCGATGTTGGCGCGCATCTGCGCCTTGCCGCCGTCCTGGTCGTTGAGATGGAACTTCACGGCGCCGCAGCAGCCGGCCTCGGGCGCGATCACGGTCTGGATGCCCGCCGCGTCGAGCACCCGCGCGGTGGCGCTGTTGATGTTGGGCATCATCGACGGCTGCACGCAGCCCGCGAGCATCAGCACCTTGCGCGCATGCGTGGCGGTGGGCCACTGCCCAGCGTTTTGCTTCGCGGGCACCTTGGCCTTCAGTGCCTCGGGCAGCAGCGCGCGCACCGACTGGCCCAGCTTCATCGAGGGGCCGAACAGCGGCGACGGCAGCGCCTCCTTGAGCATCCAGCGCGTGGTCGACTCCATGGCGGGGCGCGGCACCTTCTCGTCGACGATCTTGCGGCCGATGTCGACCAGGTGGCCGTACTGCACGCCGCTCGGGCAGGTGCTTTCGCAGTTGCGGCAGGTCAGGCAGCGGTCCAGGTGCAGCTGCGTGCTGCGCGTGGGCGCCTGGCCTTCGAGCACCTGCTTGATGAGGTAGATGCGCCCACGCGGCCCGTCGAGCTCGTCGCCGAGCAGCTGATAGGTCGGGCAGGTGGCGGTGCAGAAGCCGCAGTGCACGCACTTGCGCAGGATGGCTTCGGCTTCGCGGCCCGCGTCGGTGTCGCGGAATTCGGGGGCTAGTTCGGTTTGCATCGCGGGGTGTCGTTTGTTTTTTTATTGGTCGCTGGCGAAGAGCCGGCCGCGGTCGAAGACCCCGTGCGGATCGAACTCCTGCATCAGCGCGCGATGGATGCGCGCCACCGGTGCGCTCAGTGCGTCGAAGCGCGGCACGCGGCAGTCGGCGGCTTGCGCTGCCGGCACGCGAAACAGCGTGGCATGCCCACCTGCCGCGCGCGCGGCTTCGCGCACACGTGCAGCTTGTTCGGGTGGCGCGAGGTACCAGCGCTGCCCACCGTGCCACTCGACCAGCGGCGCGGCGCAGCCTTCGATGGCGATCGCCGGCGCGGTCTGCGGCACCGAGAGACGCCACAGCGCGAGCGGGCCGGTCTCGTCCAGCGCGAACCACGGCATGCGCTGGTCGCGCAGCGCGGCCCAGCCGGCGGCGGCGCGCACTGGGTCCTGGCGCTCGCCACCGAGTTGCGCGCAGGCCGCGTCGACCGCCGCCACGGCGCCGCGCAAGCGCAGGCGCAGCACGCCGGTGCCTTCATGTTCGAACCAGCTGCTCGCGTTCAGCGGCAGCGGGCGTCCGCCCCATTCGTTGAGCAGGCGCAGCGCATCGGCCTGCGTGCAGGCGAAGGCGAGCGTGGCTTCGGCAGGCGCCACGGGCAGCACCTTGAGGCTCACTTCGGCGATCACGCCGAGCGTGCCGAGCGAACCCGCCAGCACGCGCGAGACGTCGTAGCCGGCGACGTTCTTCATCACCTGGCCGCCGAAGCTCAGCACCTCGGCGCGGCCGTTGATGAGCGTGGCGCCGAGCACGTAGTCGCGCACCGCGCCCACGCTGGCGCGCGCCGGGCCGCTCAGGCCGGCGGCGACCATGCCGCCAACTGTTCCACCGGTGTTACCGCCATCCGCGAAACACGGCGGCTCGAACGGCAGGCACTGGCCCTGCTCGGCGAGCGCGGCCGCGAGGTCGGCCAGCGGCGTGCCGGCACGCACGGTGACGACCAGCTCGCTGGGCTCGTAGCTCGTGAGGCCACTGAGCGCGCGCAGCTCGAGCACCTCGCCTTGCGGCGGCTGGCCGTAGAAGCCTTTGGTGCCGCCGCCATGCAGGCGCAGCAAGGTGGCGTCGGCCGCGGCAGCGCGCACGCGCTCCACGACCTGCTGGAGGGCGGTGTCCATGTTCGTCATCGAATTCTCAGAATCTCGGCAGGTCCGGATGCGGCAGCCGGCCGCCGCGCACCACTTCCTTGCCGTACTCGGCGCAGCGCTGCAGCGTGGGGATCACCTTGCCGGGGTTGAGCAAACCGGCGGGGTCGAAGGCGCGCTTGATGCCGAACATCTGCTCGTTCTCGGCGGCGGTGAACTGCACGCACATGCTGTTGAGCTTTTCCACGCCCACGCCGTGCTCGCCCGACACCGTGCCGCCCATCGCGACACTGGTCTCCAGGATGTCGGCGCCGAAGAGTTCGCAGCGGTGCAGCTCATCGGGGTCGTTGGCATCGAACAGCACCAGCGGGTGCAGGTTGCCGTCGCCCGCGTGGAAGACGTTGCAGCAGCGCAGGTTGTACTTCTTCTCCATCTCCTGGATCGCCAGCAGGATGTCCGCGAGGCGCTTGCGCGGGATGGTGGAGTCCAGGCACATGTAGTCGGGGCTGATGCGGCCCGACGCCGGGAAGGCGTTCTTGCGGCCGCTCCAGAATTTCATGCGCTCGTCTTCGCTGGTGCTCACGGCGATGGCGGTGGCGCCACAGCCACGCAGCACGTCGGTCATGCGGCCGATTTCCTCTTCCACCTCTTCCGGCGTGCCGTCGGATTCGCACAGCAGGATCGCAGCGGCGTCGAGGTCGTAGCCGGCATGCACGAAGTCTTCGACGGCGGCGGTCATGGGCTTGTCCATCATCTCCAGCCCGGCCGGGATGATGCCCGCCGCGATCACGGCCGCGACCGCGTCGCCGGCTTTGCGCACGTCGTCGAAGCTGGCCATGATGCAGCGCGCCAGCTGCGGCTTGGGCACGAGCTTGACGGTGACCTCGGTGGTCACGGCCAGCATGCCCTCGCTGCCGATGGCCAGCGCGAGCAGGTCGAGCCCCGGCGCATCGAGCGCCTCGCCGCCGAACTCGATGGGCTCGCCCTCGGCCGTGAAGCCACGCACGCGCAGCACGTTGTGCAGCGTGAGGCCGTACTTCAGGCAGTGCACGCCGCCCGAGTTCTCGGCCACGTTGCCTCCGATAGTGCAGGCGATCTGGCTCGACGGGTCGGGCGCGTAGTACAGGTTGAAGGGCGCGGCGGCCTCGCTGATGGCGAGGTTGCGCACACCGCACTGCACGACGGCCGTGCGGCTCACCGGGTCGATCTTCAGGATGCGGTTGAACTTGGCGAGCGACAGCGTCACGCCCATTTCATGCGGCATGGCGCCGCCCGACAGGCCGGTGCCCGCACCGCGCGCCACCACGGGCACGCCGAGTGCGTGGCAGGCCTGGAGCACGGCTGCCACCTGCGCTTCGGTCTCGGGCAGCGCCACCACCAGCGGGCGCTGGCGGTAGGCCGTGAGGCCGTCGCACTCGTAGGGCGTGGTGTCTTCGGCATGCCAGATCAGCGCATGCGCGGGCAGGTGGGCCTGCAGCGCCCGCACCACCTCGGCCTGGCGCTGTGCCTTCGACAGCTGCGCGTGCTGGCCGGCCGTGACGGGAGCATTCATGGAAACCAAACTTTCAGCGGACGACCATCAGGGTGAATGGCCACACATAGGCCTGCATCGTCACGTACAGGCCGACCAGCGATGCCAGCGCGATCGAGTGGAAGAACACGTAGCGCAGGATGTCGCCCTCGTGATTGAACCACCGCGTGGCGGTGGAGGCCACCACGATCGACTGGGCGTCGATCATCTTACCCATCACACCGCCCGAGCTGTTGGCCGCGCCCATGAGATTGGGGGAGAGGCCCAGCTGGTCGGCCGCGACCTTCTGCATGCCGCCGAAGAGCACGTTCGAGGCGGTGTCGGAGCCCGTCATGGCCACGCCGATCCAGCCCATCAGCGTGCCGAAGAACGGATACAGCACGCCGGTGTTGGCGAACGCCAGGCCCAGCGTGGTATCGGTGCCCGAGTAGCGCGTGAGCGTGCCCAGTGCGAGCATCAGCACGATGGTCATGAGCGAGTAGCGCACCATCCACAGCGTGCGGAAGAAGGTGCGCACGATCTCCAGCGGGTTGTACTTCATGAAGAAGGCGCTCACGATCGCCGACAGCAGGATGCCGGTGCCCGTGGCCGACAGCAGGTTCAGCACGTAGACCGCGCCTTCCTTCGTGGGCGCCGTGACCACCGGCGGCATCTTCTCGATCAGGTTGTGCAGGCCGCCCATCGGGAACGAGGGCGCGAAGACGCCGTTGAGCGCGGTCTTCACCGAGGGCAGGCCCCAGACGAAGACGAACACCGACAGGATCACCCACGGCATCCACGCGCGCACCAGCGCCTCGCGGCTGTGCACGACGATGGCCGCCGGCGGCTTGGCCTCGTGTGCGCTCACGTCCTTGCCGCGCAGCGAGGGTGAGCGCCAGACATTCTTCGGCTGCCACACGCGCAGGAACAGCACGAGGCTGGCCATCGACACGATGGCCGCAATGATGTCCACCAGCTCGGGGCCGATGAAGTTCGAGACCAGGTACTGCGGCACCGCGAACGACACGCCCGTGACCAGGATGGCGGGCCAGACTTCCATCATCGCCTTGCGTCCCGCGAAGGCCCAGATGAGCCAGAAGGGCACCAGCAGCGAGAAGAACGGCAGTTGCCGGCCGATCATCGCGGTGACTTCCATCAGGTCGTAGCCGTGCACCTTGGCCAGCGTGATGACCGGCGTGCCGAGCGCGCCGAAGGCCACCGGCGCGGTGTTGGCGATCAGCGAGAGGCCCGAAGCGGCCAGCGGCGAGAAGCCCAGGCCGATCAGGATGCCGGCCGTCACGGCCACCGGCGTGCCGAAGCCCGCCGCGCCCTCGAAGAAGGCACCGAAGCAGAAGGCGATCAGCAGCAGCTGGATGCGGCGATCCTCGGTGATGCCCGAGAGCGAGTCCTGCAGCACCTTGAAGCTGCCGTTCTGTTCGGCCAGCTGCTGCAGGAAGATGATGTTCAGCACGATCCAGCCGATCGGCAGCAGGCCGGTGAAGCCGCCGAAGAGCGCCGCGCGCCCGGCCATGTCGGCCGGCATGCCGTAGGCGAACACGGCCACCGCGATGGCGGCCAGCAGGCCCAGGCCGGCGGCGATGTGGGCCTTGATGTGGAAGAAGCCGAGGCACGCGAGCATCACCACCACCGGGATCGCGGCGAGCGCGGTGGAAATGATCATGTTGCCGAACGGGTCGTAGATCTGCTGCCAGGTCATGCGTTGTCTCCGGGGAGGCTGTTGTTGTGCCCCGCACTCTAGGGAGAAGCGCGTCGTCCGGATTGAAGGTTTTTTGCCTGGACCTTGATAAAAATTTGTCGGCCGGGCGTGTCGGACGGTGCCGGGCCCGCGAACAGCGGGCACCGGTCACAGCTGTGCTCAGTGCAGCGTCTGCACGATCCAGTCGACGAAAGCGGCGCACTCCCAGCGCTCCAGCGTGCCCGGCTGCCAGCAGATGTAGTGGCGGTGCGGCGAGGGCACGGGCCGTTCCGACAGCGCCACCAGCCGCCCCGATTCGAACCAGGCGGCGCCCAGCTTCTGTCGCACCAGCGCCACGCCGAAGCCGCTCGCGGCCGCGTCGTAGACCAGCCCCAGGTCGTTGAACTGCGAGCCCAGGTGCGGCTCGGGCTGGTCGATGCCGCAGCTTGCGAACCAGGTGCTCCAGGGTTCGAGCGGGCTGCGGATCAGCCGCGCGCTGGCGATCTCGGCCGCGGTGCGAAAGCCGTCGAAGGGTCCGAACTCGTTGAGGTAGCTCGGGCTGCAGGCGGGCACCACGTCCTCGCCGATGAGCAGGCGGTGCTCGCAGTCGGCGTACGCGCCGATGCCGTAGCGCACCTGCAGGTCGGTCTGCTCGGCGGTGACGTCGAGCAGCGGAATCGACACATGCAAGGCCAGCTCGATGTCGGGGTAGATGTTGCGAAAGAGCTCCAGCCGCGGCATCAGGAACTGGCGGCTGAAGGTGGGCGTGACGGCCACGCTCAGGCGCGGCGCACGCAGCGCCGCGTCACGGCTGCCGGGCGTGGCCTGCTGCAACGCGGCCAGGCCGGTGCGCACGTTCGCAAGGTAAGCGGCGCCGTCGGCCGTGAGGCTGAAGTCGCTGCGACCGAAGAGCTTGAAGCCCACGTGCGCCTCGAGCTGGCGGATGCGGTGGCTCACGGCGCTGGCCGTCACGCACAGCTCGTCGGCCGCACGGCCCGCATGCCGCAGCCGCGCGACGGCCTCGAAGGTCAGCAGGCACTGGATCGGGGGGATGTGGAGCAAGGCCATCCGCGGCAGATGCCCTACTCAGTCTTCGAAGAAATTCACCGGCAGGCCCGGCGTGTCGACGCGCATCGCGAGCACGGTGCCCGAAGCCGGGCGCTGCGCCAGCTCGTCGGCCGGGCGGCCCTTGCGTCCGCTGGTGACGAACAGGGTGCGCAGGTCGTCCCCACCGAAGCAGGGCATGGTCGGACATTGCACGGGCACCGCGATGGCGGCCACGCGCTCGCCCGAGGGCGCAAAGCGCAGCAGCTGTGCGCCTTCGAACATCGCGACCCAGTAGTGGCCGCTGGCATCGACAGTGGCGCCGTCGGGTCGGCCGTCGTAGTGCGGCGCGGGCGTGCCGGGCACCCAGCCCGTGGGCTTGGCGTCGAACTGCTGGAACACGCGCACATGCGACAGCGTGTTGGCCTCGGCATCCCAATCCCAGGCGCGCACCACGTGCGCGGCGGTGTCGGCCCAGTAGAGCGTGCGGTTGTCAGGCGAGAACGCCAGGCCGTTGGCGGTGGTGACGTGCTCCAGCATCGAGCTGATGGTGGGCGAGATGTCGGTGTCGGGGCGGGCGTCGAAGCAGTAGAGCGCGGCGTTGGCGCGGTCTTTGGCTTCGTTGAGCGAGCCGCTCCAGAAGCGGCCGAGCGTGTCGCACTTGCCGTCGTTGAAGCGCATGGTGCGCACGTCGTGCTCCACGCGCGCCATCGCGACCAGCTCGCCGCCCCATTCGCGGGCGCGGTAGATGCCGTCGCGCAGCGCGATCACGAGGCCGCCGCTGCGTGCCGGCGCCATGCAGCCGGGTTCGGTGGGCAGGGCCCAGCGCTCGACCGTGGCGGTAGGCGAACCGATCTCGCCGCGCGTGCGCAGCACGGTGCGGCCCGGAATGTCGAGCCAGTAGAGCGCGCGTTCGTGCGGGTGCCAGAACGGCGATTCACCCAGGTCGCAGAGGCTGTCTTCGATGGAGGTCCACATGGTGGGGCGATTGTGCGCCCGCCCGCGCGGGCGCCGCGCAAAAAAAAGCCCGCTGACGCCGAGGCGCTCGCGGGCTGAACATCCAAAGGAGACTCGCCTGAAAAATCTTGTTCTTTACAGCCGTGCCATGCCGGCGGCCTTATCGGGAAACACCGCGGAACCGGCTTTGCCGGGCCGCTGGTGTTGCCCCCTGCAAGGGGGTAGGAGAAGCGACACGCAGTGCGCGAAGCTTGGGGGGTTTACCTGTTGTAAGCCGTTTCGCCGTGTGACGAGATGTCGAGGCCTTCGCGCTCTTCTTCTTCCGACACACGCAGGCCGAGGGTCAGGTCGGCGATCTTGTAGGCGATGAACGCCACGATGCCGGACCACACGATGGTGAACAGCACGCTCTTGACCTGGATCCAGACCTGCGCGCCCATCGAGAAGGTGTCGGGCGTCAGGCCGCCGGTGCCGCCCAGGCCCTTGGCTGCGAACACACCGGTCAGGATGGCACCCAGGATGCCGCCCACGCCGTGCACGCCGAACACGTCGAACGCGTCGTCCGCGCCCAGCATGCGCTTGAGGCCACCCACGCCCCACAGGCAGACCAGACCGGCCAGCAGGCCCATCACGATCGAGCCCATCGGACCGACGAAGCCGGCGGCCGGCGTGACGGCCACGAGACCGGCGACGGCGCCCGAGGCAGCGCCCAGCATCGAGGCCTTGCCCTTGTGCAGGCTCTCACCCAGGATCCACGACAGGGCCGCGGCGGCGGTGGCGAGCACCGTGTTCACGAAGGCCAGGCCTGCAGCGGCGTTGGCAGCACCTGCCGAGCCGGCGTTGAAGCCGAACCAGCCGACCCACAGCAGCGAGGCGCCGACCATGGTGAGCGTGAGCGAGTGCGGCGTGAAGGCTTCCTTGCCGTAACCCACGCGCTTGCCGACCATGTAGGCACCGACCAGACCGGCGATACCGGCGTTGATGTGCACCACGGTGCCGCCCGCGAAGTCGAGCGCGCCGTCCTTGCCCAGCAGGCCGCCGCCCCACACGATGTGGGCCATGGGCACGTAGCTGAAGGTGAACCACAGCACCGAGAACAGCAGCACGGCCGAGAACTTGGCGCGCTCCGCGAAGGCGCCGACGATCAGCGCCACGGTGATGGCCGCGAAGGTGCCCTGGAAGGCGAAGAACACGTATTCGGGAATCGTGGTCAGCGCGCCGAAGGTCTCCTGCGTGATGCCCTTCATGAAGATCTTGTCGAAGCTTCCGAAGAAATTGCCGTCGCCCGTGAAGGCCAGGCTGTAGCCGTAGATGGCCCACAGGATGCTGATCAGCGAGAAGATCACGAAGACCTGCATCAGCACCGACAGCATGTTCTTGGAGCGGCCCAGGCCGCCGTAGAACAGCGCCAGGCCGGGGATGGTCATCAGGATCACGAGCAGGGTCGAGGTGAGCATCCAGGCGGTGTCGCCGGAGTCGACCTTGGGCGCAGGTGCCGCAGCCGGTGCAGCGGGCGCTGCCTCGGCGGCTGCGGGTGCTGCAGCCGCGGGAGCCGCAGCAGGAGCGGGCGCGGCAGCGGCGGGTGCCGATGCAGCGGGTGCCTCAGGGGTGGCGGCGGGTGCCTGGGCCAGCGCCGAAGTGCCGGCGACGAAGACGCTCAAGCCGAGCGCCAGAGAGACAAGAAGTTTATTCATAGTCGTTGTTCTTTCGGGCCAGGACTCGATCAGAGGGCTTCGCGGCCCGTTTCGCCGGTGCGGATGCGCACGACCTGCTCGAGGTTGTAGACAAAGATCTTGCCGTCGCCGATCTTCCCGGTGCGCGCGGCGCCCTCCACCGCCTCGATCACGCGGTCGACCAGCTCGTCGGAGATGGCCGCCTCGATCTTCACCTTGGGCAGGAAATCGACCACGTACTCGGCGCCGCGGTACAACTCGGTGTGGCCCTTCTGGCGACCGAAGCCCTTCACTTCCGTGACGGTGATGCCCTGCACGCCGATGGCCGAGAGTGCTTCGCGCACCTCGTCGAGCTTGAACGGTTTGATGATGGCTGTGACCAGCTTCATGATGAGTTTCTCCTTCTGGATGGATGAAAGGTGGCGCGGCAGCATGGGCCGCGCCTGGTTGTTGTGTCGATTACAGCGTCTTCGTCAGCGTGAGGATGAAGCGTGCCTTGTTCGGCGAGTAGGTCGTCTGGCCGAAGGTGCCGAAGTCGGGGATCTCGATGCCCGGGTAGGCCACGGCCACATAGGACGACTTCTTGTTGGCGCCCTGCACCGAGCCGGTGAGCGTGAGGCCGCTGCCGAAGTCGTAGGTGGCGCCGATGTTGTAGTCCACGTAGCTCTTGTAGCCCAGGCTGCGGATGTCGCTGGACATGTTGGTGTAGCCGACGGCCGCCTTGAAGGTGACCTTGGGCACGATCTCCTTGCTGTACGACAGGTTCAGGTAGCCGGTGTTGCGGCCCTTCAGGCCCGAGCCCGTCTTGGCGCCTGCGTAGCCGAAGTAGTCCTTGGAGACGGTGTGCGAGTACTTGGCGGTGAAGGAGCCGATGGTCTCGTGCGCGTAGGTGGCGCCCACGTACAGCTCGGTCGTGTTGCCGACAGAGTTGCCCGGGTAGATGTAGGTCAGCGCACCGACGTCCATGTCGACCGGGCCGGCCTTGAACTTGTAGCCGCCGTAGATATCGCTCTCGATGCTGTTGCCCTTGAGCCAGTTGACGCTGGAGTTCCAGTTGCCGATGTAGAAGCCGCTGTCGCCGAAGGCGTAGTCGAAGCCGCCCTGGATGGCAGGCTTGAAGCCCTTGGTCTTGGCGTAGTCGTTCTTGCCGATCATGTCCTGGTCCTGGCCGCGGAACTTGTAGTTCGTGGTCAGCGAGACATTGCCCGTGAGCAGGGGCGCGGGCGCCGGTGCCGCGGCGTCGGCGGCCTGGGCCATGGCGGCGCCCGAGGCGGTCAATGCAGTGGCCAGAACGATCAGCGCCTGGGCGGCGGTACGGTGCGTCATCAGGGAACTCCTCGCAAGTGTGTTGTTGGACCTGAGCACCCTCAAAGCAGGGAGCGTGCCAAAGTGCACAAATACCGCTGCGGCCAGAGGGCGCGGGGGTCCGGCCATGAGCGCCAAATCGTTACAAGCCCTGTTTCCGGCAGTTGCACACGCTTGCACGCTGCACGGTCGTGGGCCTGCATGTCGCAGGCGCACCAACTTGGGGAGAGGGAGAAAAATGAGTCTGTCTTTGGTGCAAAGCCGCGCCTTGCTCGGCCTGGAGGCGGCCGCTGTCACGGTCGAGGTGTCGGCTATATGAATGGTGCTAACTGTTAGTCAGCCAGATTTCCCAATGGAAACAAGCCGCTAACGACTTTTGGTGGGTATTCCTGTCCGCGCCGAAGTAGAACTGAGCCACCGCGCCGCTTGAATCGTGAGCCAGGGGTGGAAGCCGACGCAGCAATGGTCGGCTGTGGATAAGTGTATGTCTTGCCTTGTTCTGTGACCTCCTTTCGCT
>NZ_QXMN01000080.1:0-9523 GCF_003581445.1 Acidovorax cavernicola
TCATGTCCATGGTGATCACTCCTCGAACCCCGCCGCTTAAATAAACAGCAGGGTAGGTTGAACACCTGGCTCACTTTTACTTCGGCACTACCTACAAAACTGGCTCAGTTTCCGGTCGGCGCCAACAGCCTTCAGGAAAACGATGGGCTCGGGCGGTACCGTCGCCCCCGTCTCGGCTGCGTGGTCCGAGTAGTTGAGCCCGATGCAGATGAACTTGCCCGAGCCCGCCACGCAGGCACCGATCCGCGGGGAGCCCTCCACCAGCGGAAGGCTCTGCGGGTCCAGTGCGGCGATGCGCGCCAGGCCGGAAGGCAGCAACACGTCGTGCGCAATGTCATTCACATGCGCGGAGAGATCGCGCAAGCGGCCTTCCGCGTCGAGCATTCCCGGTTTTTCATGGCCAGCGGCCCCATAGCGCAACAGCTTCATTCGCAGTTCCTTCGTTGGTGATTCATGGAGAAATTGGCACGTGGCGATGGCTCACGGCGCGGCAGCGCAGCCTGGGTCCGGCCAGACGGTGATGGGAGCAAGGCACCTGCGGGCGCGAGGGCCGAGGGCTCAACCGCAGGGCCGTCGACCCCGTGCGTCAAGAGGCAGGTGTTGCCCGGCTACCTGGCGGCACCGCGTGCCTTGCCCAGTTCGGAGAACAGTTCCTGCGTCAGCGCCGGGTCGATCTGCCTGACGTACTTGTCGGTGACCGGCTTGAGCTTCTCGCGCAGGCGCTCCCGCTCCTGCGCGGGAAACGCGGTCAACACCATGCCCTGGCCCTTCAGGAACTCGGCGGCCTTGGCGTTGACGTCGCGGTTGGCAGCGCGCTGGAAGGGCTGCGTTTCCTTGGCGGCGTCCAGCAGGACGTTGCGCTCGTCGACCGATAGCCGGTCCCACGCCTTCTTGCTGAACAGCAGCACGACGGGGTTGAACGCATGGCGCGTGTCGGAGCCGTACTTCTGGATCTCGTAGTACTTGGAGGCTTCCACCAGCGAGTACGGATTCTCCTGGCCGTCGACAGCCTTCTGCTCCAGCGCGGTGTAGACCTCGGGCAACGGCAGCGGCGACGGGTTGGCGCCCAGGGCGCCGAACGCATCGATCATCACGGGGATCTGCATCACACGCAGCTTGAGGCCCTGCAGGTCCTCCATGCGTGCGACGGGCCGACGGCTGTTGGTGACGTTGCGAAAGCCGTGCTCGAAATAAGTCAGGCCGATCAGCCCCCGCTCGGGCAGCTTGTCCAGCAGCTTGCGGCCCACCGGGCCGTCGAGCACCAGGTCGGCCTCCTTCTCGTTGTTGAAGAGAAAGGGCAGGTCGAACAGCGCAAAGTCCTTCGCCATTCCCGACAACAGGCCCGGGATCGCCATCGTCAGTTCCACAGTGCCGCCCTGCAAAGAGGAAATGACCGAGGCATCGCCACCCAGCACGCCGGAGGGAAAGAGCTTCACCTTCATCTTGCCGCCGCTCTTCTTCTCGACGAGCTCCGAGAAACGCTGCGCGCCCATGCCCTGCGGGTGCTCTTTCTGGTTGACGAAGGCGAACTTGAAGTTGCGCTCCTTGATGTCCTGCGCGCCGGCGACGCCGGTCATCGCCAGAGATGCCAGGACAACGGAGAAAGCGGTCAGGCGACGCAGCAGGTGCTTGTGCATGGGTGTCTCAGTGAGGGCGCGGCGGCTGGCGGCGCAGGGTCAGATCGCGACGCGTTCGACCTGAACGCTGCGGCAGTCCATCTCGTATTCGAGGTCGACCACCGGCGGCCGGTTGTAGTGCCAGGTCAGCCCGTGCCGCGCGGCACCGCGCTTGACGATCTCGTCCGCGATGAAGGGATGGATGTCGTGCACCGTGTACAGCTGCGAGCCCGTGGTGCTGGCCCAGGTGAATCCCAGCGATGCGAGGCGGCGCTCCATCTCATCGAGCACCCATTGGGCCTTTTTCAGGATGGCGGGCGGCGAGGTGTCGCCCAGGCCCACCGCGTGGTCGCGGTAGTGCCCCTTGCCTTCCGGCGCTTCGGCACTGCCGGCCACCACGAACGAAGCCGCCGCGGTGGCGTCGGGCACGGTGTAGCTGAACGCATGGAACGAAGGTTCCGACGGCGGCGACAGCGCCGGGCACACGTTGCTTCGCGCCACCGGATTGAGGTGCCCGACAAAGAGGCCCCATTCCTTCAAGGTGCCCACGTAGAGGTTGTTGAACTCGACGAAACCCTGTTCGGTGAACGGCGCCGGGGACCGCAGCTCGCAGGCGCAGAAGGCCGCCAGCGGCCGCGAGGCTTCTTCCAGAATTTCCCTGATGCGCGCAAAGCCCTGCTTCAGGGGCAGCGGTTCCGCAAACCGGACGCGCTCGATGCGAAAACCAGGCTCCGCCGCCACGCCGGCCGAGTACTGCTGGACACCTGGAATGAACCGATAGCCGCCGGGTAGGGATACTTGAATTGCCGACACGTGATTTCCTTTTTTCAGAGAGAGCGAGAGAAAAGCGAGAGAAAGGTCAGAGAAGAAAAGCGGACACGGCCCGGGCCTTCAGCCACGACGCGACGTGTCCGCTGCGTCCATCAGGGAATCAGGCTCCACCGCTGGTTGGCCCCGCCGTGGCAGGCGTAGGTGGACAGCGCCGTCCCTTGCGTGGTGGTCGAGCCGGGCACATCGAGACAGGCGCCGGAGGACACCCGGTTGCGCAGCGTCGCGCCGACCACGCTCCACTGCGTCGCCATGCCCGCCGTGCACGCCAGCTGCACCACCGGGCCGCCGCCGGCGTTGGTGTTGCCCTGCGCCAGGCACAGGCCGCTGTGCTTCGCGACGAACTGGCTGTAGCCCCCGCTGCTGTTGACGGTGAAGGTCTCGTTGTTGCCGTTGCCGCAGGCCCACTGCACCACCGTGGCGCCGCTGGCCGTCGAGCTGCCCGACACGTTGACGCACAGGTTGTTGCTCTCCGAGCGGATGCGCGTGTCGACGGCCGGCGCCGTGTCGAGCGACTTCACGTACTCGCCCAGGGCCAACACGTCGGCCGCCGGCAGGCTCGAGGCATTGCCGTGGCCGCCCGTGAGCACGTCCTGCAGCGTGGCCTTCTGGCCGTTGTGGAAGAAGCTCGGGTTGCTCCAGGTGCCGTAGAGCGTCGGCGTGTCGAAGCCCACGCCGGCCAGCGGCTGGTTGCTGCCCTTGCCCGACGAGAGCTGGATCGTGCCCACGTCGTGCCGCAGCCCGTCGCGCAGGCTGCCGGCCGTGTGGCAGGTCGCGCACTGCGCCGTGTTGAACACGGTCTGGCCGCGCACTGCGTCCACGCTGAGGTTGCCGTCCGCCGTGCGGGCCGGGCTGCGCATGAACTTGTTCAGCGAGTTCAGGTAGGCCGCGAGGTCGTCGAGCTGCGCGTTGCGGCCCGCCTTGGGCACGCCGAGCGGGTCGCCCGTGGCCGAGAAGTCAGCGTTCGTCAGGAAGCCCGTGCCGCCGAATTCGTTGCGGATGTCGTGCTCGAAGTCCTGCACCTCGTCGAAGTTGGCCGTCCAGTGCAGCTTGCCGTGGCCCGTGCCGCGCCGTCCCTGCAGGCTGATGGTGCGGCGCAGGCCCTCGCCGCGCTGGGTGAAGTCCCACACCATGCCGTCGTCGCTGCCATCGGCATGGCAACTCGCGCAGGACATGTAGTTGTTCATGCTCATGCGCCGGTCGGACGCGTTGTAGAACACCTGCTTGCCGCGCAGCGCAGCGGCGGACATCGGCTCCTGCGCGACCGTGGTGACGTTCTGCAGGAAGGCCGGGGCGGCGGATTCCGACGAAAGCACCTGGGCCACGTCGTGCACCGACACCGAGCGCGCCAGGAAGTTGTTGACGAACAGCCGCTTGCGCGCCGCGTCGATGTACAGGCCGTGCGGCGCGCTGCTGGCGTTGATCTCGCCGCGCACCGACCGGTTGTAGGCGTCGACGATGGCCACGCGGTTGCCTTCCATCTGCGCCACGAAGATGTAGTCGCCGCTCGGCGAGTACAGCGCGGCGCGCGCGGGGGCACGGTCGTTGAAGTCGATCTGCTCGCTGAAGACTTCCGCGGCCGTCTGCAGGTTCACGTGCGACAGGATCGAGCGCACGGTCTTGTCGTGCTCCAGCGGCAGGCCGTCGCGGAAGGTTCCGCGGACGATGTTGTCCTTCTTGGAAGGCAGCAGCGCGCGCGCGCCGTCGGGAGAGATCACCACCTGGCTCAGGTAGTTGGGCACGCCGCGTGAGGCCGCCTCGGTGTCGACTGTGGTCGTGTCGACCGCCAGCGCGATCGGGGTGGCGCCGGTGAAGCTCTGCAGGTTCACCTTGTGCAGCTGCCCGCCCGTCATCTTCGACTTGAAGCGCGTCACGTAGGCCGATTGCGAACTCGCATCGACCGCGATGCCGCGCACGCTGCCTTCCAGGGCGAGCGTGCCCGTGGTGGCACCGGTGGTGGGGTCGAAGCTGAGCAGGGCCGACTTGCTCTCCAGCGTCAGCAGGCCCTTCGTGCCGTTGGGCGTGAAGACGACACCGTACGGGCCGCTGCCGTAGGCCAGCGACACGGTGGTCGAGAGCGTGCCGTCGGCCGCGTTGAGCGCCACCAGCTTGTCGTCACCCTGCACCGTGACCCAGATGCGGCCATCGGGGCCCACGGCCAGCGTCTTCGGTTCCTCGCCGACGCGGACTTCCCAGCGCTTGGCGAAGGTCTCGGCGTTGATGGCCGCCACCGTGCCGCTGTCGGGGTTCACCGAGTACACGCTGTTGGCATCGCCCGCGATGTTGGTCGTGTGTGTCGGCTTCGCTGCCGTCACAGGCGCGATCACCGTGAGGTTGTAGCTGTAGAAGGTCTCCTGGCCGTTCGCGGCCTTCACCGTCAGCGTCACGGTGTAGTGGCCCGGGCTCGTGTACGTATGCGTGACGCCGGGTTGCGAGGCGTACGCGCTCTGCGTGCCGTCGCCGAAGTTCCAGCGGAACTGCGCGCCGGTGCTGCCCAGCGTGGCCGGATTGAAGCTCAGCTGGCCGTTGACGATCTTCGGTGCGCCGGTGATGCCGGGGTCGCCGATCACGGCCTGGCTGCGCAGCGCGGCCACGTCGCTGTCGCCGAGCACGCGGCCGTACACGCGCACCTCGGCCAGCGTGCCCTTGAAGAGCGCGGCATTGCCCTGGATCTGGCCCAGCAGGTTGAACTTGGTCGACAGGCCCTTGGTGCCGGTGGGGCCGGTCGACGTGGTCTTCACGCCGTCGACGTACACCGCCTGCGCGCCCGAAGCCGCGTCACGTGTGAGCACCACGTGGTGCCAGTTGCCGTCGTTCACGGCCGACTGCGAGCGCGTGCCCGCGTTGTCCCCGACCGACAGCTTGATGTTGCCGGTGCTGTCGAGCCAGCCCCAGAACACGTCGTCGGTGCCGGGCGACTGGTCGCGTCCGAAGATGCCGGGCGCGGTCCACGAGCTGGCGGTGCCGGCCTGCGTGGTCTTCATGTAGAAGCTCAGCGACGCGGTGCCACCCAGCGTGGTGGCCACGCTGTCGTTCTTCAGCGTCACGCCCGTGGTGCGGTTCGCGAAGTTCAGGCCGATGCTCTCGAAGGCGTCGCCGGTGGCGGGCGTGCCGTTGTTGGCGCCGATCTGGTCACCGAGGTTGCCCGTCAGCGGCCAGTGGTGCATCAGGTTGATGTCGTTGGCGTTGCCGGTGTTGAAGGTGGAGCGGTAGTCTGCGCCGAGGGCGTTGCCCGCATAGTCCTTCAGGCCGTTGGCCGGCAGGAACACCTCATAGCTGGTGCCCGGCTGCAGCGGCTGCGCGGGGAAAAAGTTGACGATGCCCAGCTGCACGCTGTAGGTGCCCGCCAGCGTGTTGCCGCCCACCGGGCGCACGATGAAGGTGTTGCTGTTCACGCTCTCGGGCAGGATGCTGTCGGTCATGCCCAGGCCGATGCGTGAGGTCAGCGCCTGCTGCTTCGCACCGTTCACGGGCGAGACCTGCTTCACTTCGGGCTTGGTGATGTCGGGATCCACCGCATGCACGATGAAGCCGCTGCCCGAGCCGTGGTCGTTGCCGACGTAGATCAGGTTGCCGAACGGCGACACCTGGCCATGGTCGGAGCTGGAGAAATCGGGGTGCGTCGGCGCGAAGAGTCCGCCGCGTCCGACTTCGACGTGGTTGAGCGGGTTGCTCACATCGACCTTGTGGATCCAGTTCTGCGCGCCCTGGAAGACGTAGTTGTCCTGCGTGCTGCAGTACAACTGCTGGTTGATCACGAGCCGGTTGTCCTCGGCCACGAAGCGCGACCGATCGCTGAGGTCGTAGCCGAACATCTTGCCGCCGCTCTCTTGTGCGGAGGCGTAGACGTTCTTTCCGTCGAAGCACGTGGAGTAGTAGCTGGGCGTGGACCCGGAGACGGCGTCGAGCACCTTGGGATTGAGCGGATCTGAAATGTCCAGGCTGGCGAAGCCGCCGGTGTTCGTCATCGACGTCAGCACCATGTGGTTGCCCATGGTGAAGATCGGCCCCACGCGAAAGCCGCCGAGTTCGCCGGTCGGGATCGGGTTGGGCTTGCCGGCGCCGCGGTTCGCGAGCTGTGCAGTCGCGGGGTCTGCGGCGTCGATGACGAACACGCCCTGCTCTGCCGCCGCCACGTACAGGTAGGGTGCCTGCCACCAGAGCTGCCAGCTCACGTTGTTGTAGTCGCCCTTGTTGACGTTGGGCAGCACCAGCTTCTTGACCTGCTTGATGTCGTTGATGTCGGTGAAGTCCCAGAACTCGATGCCGAAGACGCTGGGAACCGCGACGTACTGCTTGCCGCCGATGCTGGCGATGCCGATGGAATGCGGCTCCCTCAATTCCTTGGTGCGGCCGTCCGGCTCGTAGATGCGCTTGACGAGCTGGAGGTTGCGCGGATCGGAGACGTTGTAGAGCAGGAAGCCCCCGGGGCCCAGCCCGCCATCGGGCGTGAACGTCGTCAGGAAGTAGCCATTGATCATGAGGCCCACGTTCTGGCCGTAGTGGTACTTGGTGTACCCAGCGGTGGGGTGCGTCACGCTGCCGCCGGGAATCTTCGGCACGTCGGCACCGGTGCCCGCGCCGACACCGGTGTCGGACTCCTCCTTGATCATCGAGATGGGCTTGAACAGCTCGGCCTGCGTGTAGGTCAGGTTGCCCAGTCCGGGGCCCTGCAGCGGCAACGGATCGGCCACCAGCTCAGCGGCCGCGGATGCCATGCTGGTGGCGGCCTTCTTGATCGTGTCGAGAGGGTTGACCCCGGTGATCGCCGCATGCGTCAGCAACGCAAAGCAGAACAGGGAACCTACCGCAAGAACTTTCTTGATGCTCATTTTCATCCTCGCAAATTCGATCGGACGCCATCTTTGGTGGGAAAAGATTCGACGGGAATCTAGCAGCGGATCGATGCGGGAACGGCATTGAATTTCGAATGGAGAGTTCGAATATTTAGATCGTTGCTCAGGGTAAATGGTGATGTTTGGGCATGGGTTGTGCTTCAAAGTTCGGGCCTGAAAAAAGTGAATTCATTGCCCATCGAATGCCCATGAAGGAACACCCCATGTCTCACGCCGGTCTTGTCCAGCGCCTGCCCCGCCTGTCGAAGCGCAGCCTGCTGGGTGCCTCCCTGCTCGCGATGCTGTGCGCCGCATTGCCCCACCCGAGCGCTCAAGCCCAAGGCCCGCGCAACTTCGCCACGCTGGCGATGGTGGCCGAGCCGCAGACCCTCGACCCGATGGCCTCCACGGCGGACCTGGTCGGCACCATCATGCAGCACGTGTACGAGACGCTCTACACCTTCGATGCCAAGTGGAATGTGGTGCCGATGCTGGCCGAGGGCATGCCCAAGATCTCGGCCGACGGCAAGACCTACGCCATCACGCTGCGCAAGGGCGTGGCGCTGCACAACGGGCGCGAGCTCACGGCCGACGACGTGGTCGCCAGCCTGCAGCGCTGGATGGACCAGTCGCCGCGCGGCAAGGCCGTGGGCAAGGAGATCGAGAGCCTCAAGGCCAAAGGTCCGCTGGGCGTGGAGATCGTGCTGAAGGCGCCCTACGCGCCGCTGCTGTCGCAGTTGGCATTGCCCAGCAATGGCACGGCCGCGATGATGGCCAAGGAATCGATGGCCTCGCCGCTGAAGGACTTCGTCGGCACGGGTCCCTACAAGTTCAAGGAACGTCGCCCCGACCAGTTCGTGCTGCTCACGCGCTTCGACAAGTACGCCGCGCGCAAGGAGCCCGCGAGCGGCTACGGCGGCAAGCGTGAAGCCGCCATCGAAGAGCTGCGCTTCGTGCCTGTGCCCAATGCCAGCACGCGCGTCGAAGGTGCGCTGGCCGGCCAGTACGACTTCGCCGACCTGCTGCCGGTGGAAGCGCTGCCACGCCTGGAGAAGGCCACCGGCAAGACGCTGCCGATCATCACGCCCGCTTTCGGCTTTCCGTTGGTGGTCTTCAATACCAAGGAGGGCGCGCTCGCCAACCAGGCCGTGCGCCAGGCCTTGCAGACCGCGATGGGCCAGGGCGAGATGCTCGCGGCCGGCTTCGGCGACACGCGCTTCTTCATCGCGGAAGCGAACCACTTTCCCAAGAGTTCGCCGTTCTACTCGGCAGCGGGCGCCGACCAGTACAACCAGCGCAACGCCGCCAAGGCCAAGGACGCCGCGGCCAAGGCCGGCTACAAGGGCGAGCCGATCCGCGTGCTCACCAGCCGCCAGTACGACTTCCACTACAACATGTCGCTCTTGATGGCCGAGCAATTGAAGCGCGCGGGCTTCAAGGTCGACCTCAACGTGGTCGACTGGGCCACGCTCACGCAGCGCCGCAACGACCCGCGGCTGTGGGAAATCTTCATCACCCATTCGGGGCTCTTCCCCGAGCCCATGCTCTCTCCGCCCCAACTGGGCGACGGTGCACCCGGCTGGTGGGATTCACCGGCCAAGAAGGCCACGCTGAGCGCCTTCAACACCGAAAGCGATCCGGCCAAGCGCGGCGCGTTGTGGGGCAAGGTGCAGCAGGTGGTGTACGACGAGGTGCCCTACATCAGCGTCGGCAAGTTCAACGCCCTCTCGGCCAGGAGCCCATCGCTGGACAACTACCAACCGACGAACTGGCCGTTCTTCTGGAACGTGAAGATCAAGTAGGAGGCGCGCTTGTTCCGTTTCATTGCCTCGCGCTTCGCGGGCATGCTGATCGTGCTCGCCATCGTCGCCGTGCTGGTCTTCGTGCTCACGCGCGCCGCCTCGGGCGACCCGATCTCCGTGCTGCTGGGCGACCAGGCCACCGCCGCCGACATCGCCCGCGTGCAGAAGGAGTACGGCCTGGACAAGCCGCTGCCCGTGCAGTTCGGCTACTGGCTGCGCGAAGTGCTGCAGGGCAACCTGGGCACCTCCATCTTCCTGCAGCGCCCGGTCACCCAGGCGCTGTGGGAGCGCGCCGAGCCCACCACCTTGCTCGCCCTGATGGCCGTGGCCATCGCGGCGCTCATCGGCGTGCCCTGTGGCATCGTCTCGGCGGTGTTTCGCGGGCGCGTGGTCGACCAGTTCTTCACCGGCATCGCGATGCTGGGCGCGAGCATCCCGAGCT
>NZ_QXMN01000180.1:0-1752 GCF_003581445.1 Acidovorax cavernicola
GCCCTGCTCGGCCATCAGCAGGGCAGCCAGCGCTCTAACTGCGGCTTTCTTATCTGGTTGCGAATCTTCATAGGTGGAGGTGATGACATAGTCGATGCCGCCGGTCTGCGCTACTTCTACGACCGCATGCACCCCCCCTTCCGGGGTTGGCTTGCCACCTGCGAGCCTGCAGGTAGCCCCATGGAGGGGGGGATCCGTGAGAAAAAGAAACCCCTCAGCCTGAAGCAGCACCCGCTGTCGAAGACAAGCATCCACGAAACTCTTCGGTCCCCAGTCCATCTCCAGGCGCACTTGATTCCTGTCCCCCGAACCGAGAGAAAAGACGACGTGCATGACCTTTCGCTCACTCGAAAGCTCATCATGTGCCACTCGCCAGCGTGTGTCGAGCGGAATCATCGTGCCCGTAAGACGATGCATCCACTGCCACCGGCCTGTGACCGCACGGCTCACATCGTCTGCAACGTCTGTCCCTCCGGCCGTGAGAGCAATGGCAATGGCAACTGCCATCAAAACCGGCAAGCAAAGGCCTGGAATCAGGGCGCCAACGAGCAGGAGTGTTGCCCGCAAGGGTCGCCATTCAGAAACCAGGCTTATTCGCGACCCATTGCCACTTCGATCCCACGGCAGCACCTGCGAGCCGCGCAGGGCGACAGCGATGGATAGGGGAAGCGTCACAAACATCAATGGCAGCAACCAAAACCCGCCCCCCCACACAACAAGCTTTAGCGTTCTGCCAAAGGCAGTCCCGTAACTAAGCAACTGCCCGCGCTGGGCGTCGCCAACGCGTAGGCGAAGCAGCGCCTTCCCAGGTGTGGCCCCCAGCGTAGAAAGAAAAAGCGGCTCAACGGCAAGGTGAAGGATGCAAAGGCAAAGGGCTGCGCAAGCCATGCGCCACAGCCAATTCATGTCTGCCTGCAGTGTCCTCAGAACCAGCCATACCGTAACAGCCGACGGTGCCAACCAGACCAGATCGACCACGCGAGCTAGCACGCGTCGCGACAGCAACCCGCCAAGGCTCTGAAAATTCTCAGTTGCCATGACTCGTGCGCGTGCTTTGGATCAGACCCAGCGCGAGTGATCTGGCATTCTCTGCGGCCTCCTGCGCCTGGTTGTCGTCAGGTACGGTAATCAGCATCGCCCAAGTGCGCTTGTTGTCAGTGAACCAAGACAACCCTTTTCTGTACAAGCCACTGGCAGGCTCAGTGCCGGAAAGGCTCACGATGTACGTCTGCTTGAGGCGATCCGCACCCACGACATCATTCTTTTCGTCTACCAACACTGCTTGAGGTTCATCAAACAGATCCAGAAAGAGCTGCTCGATGGCATTCGCCGTCGTAACTTTGTCGGGATCGAGAAAGCCAGCGTTTGGATGCGACGCCACGCCCAACATCACAAGACACTTTTTTGGCCCCTCGGCGCAAGTAAAGTCGAAGACCGTCTCACCCAAGGTCGGTAAGTACATCGAGGAACCGAGTTTCCAGCCGCTTGGCAGCACCAGCCGCGCCCCACTTATGGGATTGACCCAGACGTCGCGCGTCGAGATTCCAATGATTCCAAGCAGCCTTCTCGAAGCAATTCCAAGGTCTGCATCAACGCTTTTGAGAACCGTTGCCCATACGGCCAGCAAGAGTAGAGAGCCGACACTAATTGCGGCAACCGCGCCGCCGAAAAACCTCTGCCGAGTACTGGCACGGAGATACTGCACCTGCCAGTCCCTGTCGTAGGAGGCAGGCTGACCCTTTAACATTGCAC
>NZ_QXMN01000181.1:0-1743 GCF_003581445.1 Acidovorax cavernicola
GCCTTCCAGTGCTCCAGGCCCTTGCGGGTGTCGAGCAGGTCGGAACGGCCGATCATGTCGTCGAACTTGCGGATGCCCAGCTGGGCCATGATCTGGCGCACTTCTTCGGCAACGAAGAAGAAGTAGTTCACGACATGCTCGGGCTTGCCGGAGAACTGCTTGCGCAGCACCGGGTCCTGCGTGGCCACGCCCACGGGGCAGGTGTTCAGATGGCACTTGCGCATCATGATGCAGCCTTCGACCACCAGCGGAGCCGTGGCGAAACCGAACTCGTCGGCGCCCAGCAGCGCGCCGATGACCACGTCGCGGCCGGTCTTCATCTGGCCGTCGGCCTGGACACGGATGCGGCCGCGCAGGCGGTTGAGCACCAGGGTCTGCTGGGTTTCGGCCAGGCCGATTTCCCAGGGACCGCCCGCATGCTTGATCGACGACAGCGGCGAAGCGCCCGTGCCGCCGTCATGGCCGGCGATGACCACGTGGTCGCTCTTGCACTTGGCGACGCCCGCGGCCACCGTGCCGACACCGACTTCGGAGACCAGCTTGACCGAGATATCGGCATGCGGGGCGACGTTCTTCAGGTCGTGGATCAGCTGTGCCAGATCCTCGATCGAGTAGATGTCGTGGTGCGGCGGGGGCGAAATCAGGCCCACGCCCGGCACCGAGTGGCGCATGCGGCCGATGTATTCCGACACCTTGCCGCCGGGCAGCTGGCCGCCTTCGCCGGGCTTGGCGCCCTGGGCCATCTTGATCTGGATCTGGTCCGAGGACGACAGGTATTCGGCCGTGACACCGAAGCGGCCCGATGCAACCTGCTTGATCTTCGAGCGCAGCGAATCACCGTCGCGCAGCGGCATGTCGACTTCGACCTGGTCGTTGCCGATCACCGAGCCCAGGGTCTCGCCCTGCTTGATCGGGATGCCCTTGAGTTCGTTGCGATAGCGCTTGGGATCCTCGCCGCCTTCGCCGGTGTTGCTCTTGCCGCCGATGCGGTTCATGGCCACGGCCAGCGTCGCATGGGCTTCGGTCGAGATCGAGCCCAGCGACATCGCGCCGGTCGCGAAGCGCTTGACGATTTCAGCCGCGGGCTCGACTTCGTCGAGCGCGATCGCCTGGGCCGGGTCGCCCTTGAACTCGAACAGGCCGCGCAGCGTCATGTGGCGCTGGCTCTGGTCGTTGACCAGCTGGGCGTATTCCTTGAAGGTGCTGAAGTTGTTGGAGCGCGTCGCGTGCTGCAGCTTGGCAATCACGTCGGGCGTCCACATGTGTTCCTCACCGCGCGCCCGCCAGGCGTACTCGCCGCCGGCTTCGAGCATGGTTTCAAGCACCGGGTCGTCGCTGAACGCCGCCAGGTGGTTGCGGATGGTTTCCTCGGCGATCTCGAACACGCCGATGCCTTCGATGCGGCTGGCCGTGCCGGTGAAATACTTGTCGACGGTGTCGGTGCTCAAGCCGATGGCCTCGAACAGCTGCGCGCCGCAGTAGCTCATGTAGGTGCTCACGCCCATCTTGGACATGATCTTCGACAGGCCCTTGCCGATCGCCTTGACGTAGTTGTAGACCGCCTTCTCGCCCGACAGGTCGGCAGGCAGGTCCTTGCCCATGTCCAGCAGGGTTTCCATCGCCAGGTAGGGATGGACGGCTTCGGCGCCGTAGCCGGCAAGCACGGCGAAATGGTGGATTTCGCGCGCCGTGCCGGTTTCGACCACGAGGCCGGCGGTGGTGCGCAGGCCTTCACGCACCAGG
>NZ_QXMN01000182.1:0-1734 GCF_003581445.1 Acidovorax cavernicola
GGCCTGCAGCGTGCGCTGCTGCTGCACTGCGTCCTGCAGCTGCTGCTGCAGCGCGGCGAGCTGCGCGCGCTCGGCGGGCGGCAGCAGCGCCTGCAGATACGCCGCCTCATCGGCGAACGCGCTGGCCTGCAGCGCCTGCTGCCATTCGGCCGCGCTATCAGCGGCTGCGGCGCGGTGCGCGTCCAGCGTGGCCTGCGCCTACAGCGCCTGGCCCTGCAGGCCCGCGAGCCGCTGCGCGCACTGCTCTATCAGCGCCAGGCATTCGGCGAGATCCTGGGCCAATGCCGGCGCCGGGTCGGTGGCCAGCGCTGCGTGTTCGCGCCAGCGCTCGGCCCAGAGCAGCGCCTGGGCCTGTGCGGCGTCGCACACCGGCTGCTGCTGGGCCATGGCCTGCGCCAGTTGCTGCAGCCGCGCTTCGCCGGCCTGCCATTGCTGCCAGGCGCTTTGCTGGGTCTGCAGCCATTGCGCGGCCGCGTCGGGTGCGGGCAGATCGGCATGGCCTGCAGCGGCCAGCGAAGCCTGCAATTGCGCTTCCAGCGTGGCGCGCGCCCGGGCCAGATCGTCCAGTGCCGTCTGCGCCGCCTGCGCGCGCGCCGTCAGTTCCTGCAGCGTCTGTTGCGCCAGCGCCTGGGCATTGCGCGCCGTGAGCAGCGCGCGTTCGGCCAGGCCTGCCTGGTCCTTGGCGTCGCGCAGCAGGCGTTCGCCGCGTTCCACGGCCTGCAGCGCTTCGCCCAGCGCACCCAGCGCCTGCGCGCATTGCGCCTGCGATTGCGCGAGCTGCCCGGGCTGCTGCCAGCCGTCCACGCCGGGGGACAGCGCCGCGGGCAATTGCGCGCACAGCGCGGCCCAGGCCGACGACCAGCGCCCCGCGAGGTCCTGCGCCAGCGTTGCGCGCTGCGCCTGCAAGCCGCGCTGCGTGCTTTCGATGCGCGCCAGTTCTTCGGTCGCGGCTTCGCCCTGCTGGCGCAAGGCGTCGAGTTCGGCGCGCCGCTGCGCCAGCTGCACGCGCGTGGCCGAGGCATCGAGTGCCTGGTAGCTGTCGATCGCCGGGTGTTCGAGCGCGCCGCACAGCGGGCAGGCCTCGCCGGGCTGCAGCGCCTGGCGGTGTTCGGCCAGGCTCTGGATCAGTTGCTCGCGCTCGAGCAGCTGCTGCTGGCTGGTGACCAGCTCGTTGGTCAGCTTCCACTGGCTGCGCAATTGCGCGCGCAAGGCGCTTTGCGCCTGCTGCTGCGCGCCCGCGGCGCGTTCGTCCTGCTGCAGCCTGCGCAGTTGCTGCTCCAGGCCCTGGCGCTCCTGCGCACGCTCCTGCAGGCCTTGCCAGCTGTGCGCCTGCGCCTGCAACTGCTGCCAGCGCGCGCGCAGCGTGGCGCTGTCGCCCTGGCCGTCGAGCAGGGCCTGCAGCGCGGCGCCGGCGGCGCTCACCGCGGCATCGGCATCGGCCTGGGCCTGCAGCGCGGGCGCGATGCGCGCCGCCGCGGCCGCGGCCTCGTGCCGGGAGCGATCGACCTGCAGCTGCAACGCGTTGCCACCCTGCTGCTGCGCGGCATGCTGCTGCTGCAGTTCGGCGCGCTGCTGGAATTGCTGGCGCCAGCCGCTCAGCAGCTCTCCGAGCCGGGCCTGCGCGGAATGCGTTGCGCGGTGCTGCTGCAGGGTCTGCTGCTCGGCCGCCATGTGGTCGAGCTGCTGCTGGGCGCCTACCGCGGCCTGGGCGGCGAGCTGCTGCGCCTGGCGGTG
>NZ_QXMN01000183.1:0-1732 GCF_003581445.1 Acidovorax cavernicola
GGTTCATGTAGTCGACGGTGATCGCCAGCGTCTGCTCCATCGCGCCCACGGCTTCGGCGCAGAGCGCGGCGTTGGCCACATCCAGCGCCAGCGTGAGCGCAGTGAGGCCATGCTGGGTCAGCAGCGTCGCGGGCGTATCGGTGCATTGCAGTTCGGCGGCGCGGCCGCCGTCCTGCGTGCCGTAGCCGCGCAGCGCCACGCCGCTCGCGCCGCGCTCCACCAGGAACAGCGCGATATGGCCGTTCAGCTGAGCCGGCACGAGGAATGTATCGGCCTGGTCGCCTGCGGGCACCAGGCTCTTGTGCGCGTTGATCACATGGCCGCTGCCGCTGGCCGTGGCCGTGGCGCTGCAGACATCGAGCCGCCAGCGTGCCTTGCGCTCCTGGTGGGCGAGCACGACCAGCGCCTCGCCGCTGGCGATCTTCGGCAGCCATTGCGCCTGCGCTTCGGCGGGCGCGTACTGGCTCAGCACGGCGCTCGCGACCACGGCCTGGGCCAGCGGCTCGAGCACGATGCCGCGGCCCAGCTCTTCCATCGCGACCATCACGTCGACCGGGCCATGGCCCAGGCCGCCATGCGCTTCGGGCACGGCCAGCGCCGTAAGGCCCAGCTCGGCGAGTTGGGTGTAGGCCGCGCGTGAAAAGCCGCCTTCGGCCACGATTTCGCGGCGGCGTTCAAAGGTATAGGCCTTGTTCACCCAGCGGCGCACCGCGTCGCGCAGTTGCTGCTGGTCTTCGGAAAAATTGAAATCCATGATGTCTCCTTAACCAAAGACCGTCTGGGCGACGATGTTGCGCTGCACTTCATTGCTGCCGCCATAGATGGTGGTCTTGCGCATGTTGAAGTAGGTCGCGGCCAGCGGCGCGTTGGCCACTTCGCCGCCGGGGAAGTCGCCCTGCCAGCCGGCTTCCATCGCCTCCTCGATGAAGGGCAGGCTGAACGGGCCCGCGGCCAGCATCATCAGCTCGCTGTAGCGCTGCTGGATCTCGCTGCCCTTGATCTTCAGCAGGCCCGCGATATCGAGCGGGTTCTTGCCCGAAGTCTCGGCCGAGAGCACGCGCAGCACCATCATCTCGAGCGCGATCACATCGACTTCGAGCAGCGCGATCTGGTCGCGGAAACGCGGGTCTTCCCAGACGCCTTCGGCCTTGGCGATGCGCTTGAGGCGCTCGAGTTCGCGCTTGGAGCGGTTCACGTCGGCGATGTTGGTGCGTTCGTGCGACAGCAGGTGCTTGGCGTAGGTCCAGCCCTGGTTCTCCTCGCCGATCAGGTTCTCGACCGGCACTTTGACGTTGTCGAAGAACACTTCGTTGACTTCGCATTCGCCTTCGAGCAGCTTGATCGGGCGCACGGTCACGCCGGGCGTCTTCATGTCGATCAGCAGGAAGGAGATGCCGGTCTGCGGCTTGCCTTCGGTGCTGGTGCGCACCAGGCAGAAAATCCATTCGCCGTACTGGCCCAGCGTGGTCCAGGTCTTCTGGCCGTTGACCAGATAGTGGTCGCCCTGGCGCTCGGCGCGCGTCTTGACCGACGCCAGGTCCGAGCCCGAGCCCGGTTCGCTGTAGCCCTGGCTCCACCAGACTTCGCCGCTGGCGATGCCCGGCAGAAAGCGCTGCTGCTGCTCCGCGTTGCCGAACGCCATGATCACCGGCGCGACCATCACCGGGCCGAACGGAATGACGCGCGGCGCACAGGCCAGCGCGCATTCTTCCTCGAACAGATGCTTTTGCAC
>NZ_QXMN01000081.1:0-7321 GCF_003581445.1 Acidovorax cavernicola
GCCTAGGCCATTAGCTAGGCCTTAAGGCGGATTTGCCTCCCGCCCCCCGCGCCGGAAACTTCGTGTTTCTTCTTTCTTCCCGGCACCCTTGCCGTTGACGGAGTGCGGATGAGTTGGCGAACCAAAGTGGTCTGGAGCGAGGGGATGCTGTTGCAGCCTCAGCACCTGCAGCAGAGCGAGCGCCATGCCGATCATGCGCGGCATGTGCTGCTGCGCACCACCACGCCTTATGCCTGGGGGTTCGCCGAACTCGAGATCGATGCGGCGGCGCTCACGCTGGGCAAGCTGGCGCTGGTGCGGGCGGTGGGCATCTTCGGCGACGGCACGGTGTTCGACATGCCGGCGGTCGATCCGCTGCCCGAGCCGATCGACATTCCCGCGTCGATGCGCGACGAGGCGGTGGTGCTTGCGCTGCCGTTGCGCCGCGCCGGGGCGCGTGAAGCCGATGCTGAAGAGTACGAGGAGCTGGTGCGCCATCGCGTGCTGGAGTCCGACGTGCCCGACTCCAACACGGCCGGCGAGCGCACCGCGATGCTGCAACTGGGCCAGCTCCACACGCGCCTGATGCGCGCGAGCGAGACCACCGACGCCTGGGCCACGCTGGGCGTGGCCCGCGTGGTCGAGCGCCGCGTCGACAACCAGGTGCAGCTCGATCGTGCGATGCTGCCGCCGCTGCTCGATGTGGCCGGCCATGCGGTCATTCGCGCCTGGCTCGACGAGCTGCTGGGCCTGCTGCGTCAGCGCGGCGAGGCGCTGGCCGGGCGCATGACCCAAGGCGGCACCGGCGGTGTGGCGGAGATCGCCGACTTCATGTTGCTGCAGGCCGTGAACCGCAACGAAGCCATCTTTGCGCACCTGGCCAGGAGCGCGATGCTGCACCCGCAGCATTTCTTCGAGCATGCGCTCGGGCTGGCCGGAGATCTCGCGAGCTTCCGCGACACGCGTCGCGTGACGCGTTTCGGGCCCTACATCCACGACGACCTGGCGCTGAGCTTCCGTCCGGTGATGGACGACCTGCGCCGCAGCCTGTCGATGGTGTTCGAGCAGTCGGCCATTCGCATCGACCTGCACGATCGCAAGCACGGTGTGCGCGTGGCGGTGGTGACCGATGTGGAGCTGCAGCGCAAGGCGACCTTCGTGCTCGCGGTGAACGCGAACATGCCCAGCGAGGCGCTGCGTGCGCGCTTCCCGACGCAGGTGAAGATCGGTCCGGTCGAGCGCATCCGTGATCTCGTGAACCTCGCGTTGCCGGGCGTCACGCTGACGCCGATGCCGGTCGCGCCGCGCCAGATTCCCTTCCACACGGGCGCCAACTACTTCGAACTCGAAACGCGCAACAGCGACCTGTGGCGCCAGCTCGAACAGTCGGGCGGCATCGCGATGCACATCGCGGGCGATTTCCCCGGCCTCGACTTGGCGTTCTGGGCCATTCGTTCCTAGCCGCATCGGGCTGACGGAAACGGAACATCACCATGAGCACCCCTCCCGACCCCTTCGCCGCCTTCGAGTCCGAGCGCACGGTCATCAAGCCCAAGCCGCGCACACCGGGCGGCACGCCGCCGGCTGCGGCGCCTGCGCCGTTCTTCGGCGGCGCGGACCCGACACCCGTCGCTGAGGTGGGAGAGATCGGCCTGCTCAATCCGCTGGTCTCGGCCGCGGGCAAGTTGCTGGTGCTGATCGGCAAGCTGCGCAACCTCGCGCAGCCGCCCAACGTGCCGGCGCTGCGCGCGTCCACCGCCGATGCGGTGAACCAGTTCGATGCCGCGGCGCGCCGCGCGGGCGTGGGCAACGAGTCGGTGCTGGCCGCGCGCTATGTGCTGTGCACGGCGCTCGACGAGGCCGTGGCGAACACGCCCTGGGGCGTGCAGGCCGGATGGAACAAGCAGAGCCTGCTGGTGCAGTTCCACAACGAAACCTGGGGCGGCGAGAAAGTGTTCCAGCTGCTGGCCAAGCTCGCGCAGGACGTGCCCACGCACCGCCAGCTGCTGGAGCTGATCTACAGCGTGCTCGCACTGGGTTTCGAGGGCCGCTACCGCGTGGTGGACAACGGCCGCGCACAGCTCGACTCGGTGCGGCAGCGCCTGGCCGACCTGATCGCGAAAGACCGTCCGGCCGTCGAGCCCGAGCTGTCGCCGCACTGGCGCGGGCAGGGCGCGGGCACGGTGCGGCTGCGCGAGTCGCTGCCGCTGTGGGTGTTCGCGGCTGGCTTTGCGCTGCTGCTGGCGCTTGCGTGGTTCGGCCTGCGGCTCACGCTCAACAACCGCTCCGACACCACCTACGCGGCGGTGTCGAGCCTGCGCGTGCCCAACATCCAGATCGCGCCGCCTGCGGCGCCAGCCAAGTCGCCGCGGCTCGCGCGTTTTCTCGAACCCGAGATCAAGCAGGGCCTGGTCACGGTGACCGACGAGGCCGACCGCAGCGTGGTGCGGCTGCGCGGTGATTCCTTCTTCGGCTCTGGCAGTGCCGAGCCGATGGCGTCGTCGCTGCCCGTGCTGCGCCGCATCGGCCAGGCGCTGGCCGAGGTGAAGGGCGACGTGCTCATCACCGGCCATTCCGACAACCAGCCGATCCGCTCGCTGCGCTATCCGTCGAACTGGCACCTCTCGGCCGCGCGCGCCGATGCGGTGAAGGGCGCGCTCTCCACGCTGGTCGAGCCCGCGCGCATGCGTTCCGACGGCAAGGCCGATGCCGAACCCGTGGCGGCGAACGACACGCCGGCCAATCGCGCGCGCAACCGCCGCGTCGACATCGTGCTGCTGACCGAACCCGAGCGCATCGCTGCCGCAGTCCCGGGAGCGACGAAATGATCAAGAAAATCTTCGGCTTCCTGTTCAGCCCGCTGCTGCTGACGCTGCTCGCGCTGATCGTCGTCGCGCTGCTGATCTGGTGGGTCGGGCCGCTGGTGAAGATCGGCGCACTCGCACCGCTCGAAAGCGAGATGACGCGCGCCATCGTCATCGGCGTGATCGTGCTCATCGTGCTGCTGCGTGCGCTGTACCGCCGCTGGCGCGCGCGCCGTGCGAGCCAGCATCTGACCGACGGCCTCATGAAGGCGCCGGCCGCCGCCAAGACCGGTGCACCGGTCGACGGCGAACAGAAGATTCTCGACACGCGCTTCAGCGAAGCCGTCGCCACGCTCAAGCAGATGCGCCTGCATGCCGCCGGCAAGAAGCCGGGCTGGCGCGACTGGCTGTCGATCTCGGGCGGCAGCTATCTGTACGACCTGCCGTGGTACGTCTTCATCGGCGCGCCGGGCGCGGGCAAGACCACGGCGCTGGTCAACTCGGGCCTGAGCTTTCCGCTGGCCGAGAAGTTCGGCCCCGGCGCCATTCGCGGCGTGGGCGGCACGCGCAACTGCGACTGGTGGTTCACCGACGAGGCTGTGCTCATCGACACCGCCGGCCGCTACACCACGCAGGACAGCCAGCAGTCGGAAGACAAGAGCGCGTGGGAAGGCTTCCTGGGCCTGCTGAAGAAGGCACGTCCGCGCCGGCCGCTGAACGGCGTGTTCCTTACCGTGAGCGTGGGCGACCTGCTGAGCCAGGGCCCCGAGGCGCGCACGCAGCTCGCGGCCTCGATCCGCGCGCGGCTGCTCGAACTCGACAGCAAGCTCACCACGCGCCTGCCGGTGTACGTGCTGGTCACCAAGAGCGACCTGCTGTATGGCTTGACCGACTACTTCGACGACCTCGGCAAGGAACAGCGCGCACAGGTCTTCGGCTTCACGCTGCCGGCGGACGAGAACGTGCAGCTTGAAGAGAAGGGCCTGTCCGCTGCGTTCCACCGCGAATTCGGCCTGCTGCACAACCGCATCAACGACGGCCTCATCGCGCGCATGCAGCGTGAGACCGACGGCACGCGCCGTGCGGCGATCTTCGGCTTTCCGGCGCAGTTCGGTTCGGTCGGGCCGCTGCTGTCCGACCTGCTGGAACAGGTGTTTACCGGCTCGCGCTTCGCACAGCCGCCGTGGGTGCGCGGTGTGTACTTCACCAGCGGCACGCAGGAGGGCAGCCCGATCGATCGCGTGATGGGCAGCCTGGCGCGCAGTTTCGGCATCGAGCGTGCCATGCTCGCGCCGCAGAAGTCCAGCGGGCGCAGTTACTTCCTCACCGCGCTGCTGCGCGAGGTGGTGTTTCCCGAGCAGCGCCTGGCGGGCGCCGATGTGAAGCTGGAGCGCCGCCGCCACACGCTGCGCCTGGCGGGTGTGGCCGCGATGACGCTCGTCACGGTCGGCCTGCTCGCGGCCTGGGGCTACAGCACGTGGCAGAACACGAACTACCTGAAGTCGGTCGAGGCTCGCGTGGAGCCCGCGCAGAAGACCCTGGCGGCGCTGCCCGCGCGCGTGCAGAACCTGGTCGAGGTCGCGCCCGTGCTGCAGGGCCTGCGCGACATCTGGAAGACGCCCGACAACCGCCAGGGTGACGAGCCGCTGTCGATGACGCTGGGCCTGTACCAGGGCGACAAGCTCGACGCCGCCGCCATGCTCACGCACCAGCGCGCGCTCAACGACGCCTTCCTGCCGCAGATCGCCAAGCGCATCGAAGACCAGCTGCGCACCGCGCAGAAGGACAACCTCGAGTTCACCTACGAGGCCCTGAAGAGCTATCTGATGCTCTACCAGCCCGAGCGCTTCGATGCCGAGGCGCTCAAGGCCTGGATCACGCTCGACTGGTCGCGCAACCTCGATCGCGGCATTCCCGAGGACCAGCGCAAGGCGCTCGAAGACCAGCTTGACGTGCTCATCGCCCAGGGCCCGCCCCGCTCGCCGCTGAAGATGGACGAGAACCTGGTGCGCAGCGTGCGCGCCGTGCTTGCGAGCTACCCGCTGGAGCAGCGCGTGTTCAGCCGCCTCAAGCGCCAGCGCGCCAGCAAGGACATCCCGGCCTTCAGCGTGGCGCAGGCCACCGGTCCTTCGGGCCCGCTGGTGTTCGAGCGCATCAGCGGCAAGCCGCTGAGCGAGGGCGTGCCGGGCATGTTCACCTACGACGGCTATCACAAGCGCTTCCAGAACGAGGTCGTGGTGCTCACCGGCCTGCTGGCCGCCGAAGACCCGTGGGTGCTGGGCCAGGACCGCAACACCAGCGAGCGCCTGCGCGACGCCGCGGCGCTCGGCGCGCTGACCGACCGCGTGCGGCGCCTGTACCTCGAGGAGTACGTCAAGCAGTGGGAGGCGCTGCTGGCCGACGTGCGGCTGATTCGTGTCAGCGGCCTGGAGAAGAACATCGAGACCGCGCGCATCCTCTCGGGCGTCGATTCGCCGCTCGCGAATTTCCTGCGCGCGGTGGTCAAGCAGACCACGCTGATTCCTGCGGCCGATGCCAACAAGGACGTGGTCAGCAAGGCCACCGAGACCGTGCGCAACACGCGCAAGGGCCTGGAAGACCTGTTCGGCAGCGACCCCGGCAAGCAGGTGGCACCGGGCAAGCGCATCGAGAGCATCGTCGACGACCGTTTCGAATCGCTGCGTCGCCTCGTCACCGCAGGCGGGCCGAACCAGCCCGCACCCATCGACGATGCGCTCAAGCTCTTCAACGAGGTGTACGTGTACCTCAACGCCGTCGACACGGCCGTGAAGGGCCGCACCTCGCCGCCACCGGGCGACGTGGCCGGCAAGCTCAAGTCCGACGCGGGCCGCCTGCCCGAGCCGGTGCGCAGCATGATCGAGAACCTGAGCCAGACCGGCGCCGCACAAGCCCAGGTGGCCGAGCGCGGCAACCTGAGCCAGGACCTGCGCCCCGTGACCGAGTTCTGTGCGCGCGCCATCGCGGGCCGCTACCCCTTCGTGCAGAGCAGCAAGCGCGACGTGTTGCCCGAGGACTTCGGCCAGATGTTCGGCGCCGGCGGCCTGATGGACGACTTCTTCCAGAAGCGCCTGGCCGCCATCGTCGACACCAGCACGCGGCCGTGGCGCTACAAGCCCGTGGCCGAGCGCGGCGCGATCACCACGCAGGCGCTGGCCCAGTTCGAGCGCGCGGCGCGCATCAAGGACATCTTCTTCCGCGGCGGCGGACGCGGGCCCTCGATGCGGCTGGACTTCAAGCCGGTGGAGATGGATGCGGGCATCACGCAGTTCATCCTCGATGTCGATGGCCAGCTCGTGAAGTACGCGCACGGCCCCGTGGTGCCGATGGCCGTGCAGTGGCCCGGCCCGAAGGGCAGCAACCAGGTGCGCGTGCAGGTGAGCCCGCCGTCGACCACCGGCAGTTCGGGGTCGGCGATGGATGGGCCTTGGGCGCTGTTCCGCACGCTCGACGAAGGGCAGCTGGAAGCCGGTGATGCGCCGGAGAAGTTCTTCATCACCTTCCAGGTGGGCGCGCGCAAGACGCGCTTCGAAGTGACGACGAACAGCGTGCAGCATCCGATCCGGCTGAAGGAGCTGAGGGAGTTTTCTTGTCCGGAGGGGTTGTGAGCGTGGCCTCTTCTTCCTCCTCTCTCTTCGTTTCTGGCGAGTTGCCCGGATGGTTCGGGAAGCTGCCGGGGATGGGGGACTTTGCGCATCGGCGGTTGCCGGAGTCGTTTCGGTCGGTGTGGGATCCGTGGTTGCAGCGTGGGCTGGCGCGGTTGCGGGACCGGCATGCGGACTGGACTGCTCATTACCTTGAAGCGCCTGTGTGGTGCTTTGCGCTGGGGGAGCAGGTGGTGGGGGAGCGGGCTTGGATCGGGGTGTTGATGCCTTCGGTGGATGGGGTGGGGCGGTACTTTCCGTTCACTCTCGCTGTTGAATTGGATGAAGACGCAGCTTCTGGCGTTTTGAGTGGGGCTGCGTTGCTTGCCGTGCTTCGGTGGTGGGCGTTGGGGACGCAGGCCGTGCTCGAAGGGCTCGATGGGGATCTGGATGCACTGCGGTTCGAGGCGGCGCTGGGGCGGCTGTTTGCCGCTGCAGCTGATGACGAGACCGCGGATGAAGAGCGGGCGCTGGAGTTACCGTTGGCGGGGACTTCGCTTTGGATGGAGACGCCTGGTTCGGAAGGCGGGGTTCGCGTGCTGGCTACCGGGTTGCCTCGGGACTTGCAGTTCGAAGCCTTGTTCCTCGGGGGTGGGGAATGAGTCCGTTGCTTTTTCTTTCTTTCCGAGGCCGGGTCTCGCCCCGGCGGGCGACTTACTTTCTTTTCCTTCGCCAAAAGAAAGTAAGCAAAGAAAAGGCGACCCCACTGTCTGCGACCCTCCGCTTCGCTGCGGGCAACCTGCGGTGCTCACGTTCCGCGGGGTCTCGCAGAACTCGCTTCGCTCAAACAGCTGCGATCCCTGATCCGCGAAACGCTGCGCTCCTCGGCGCAGCCAGAGGGGAGGGGGCGGGGACGGCCCATCGCTGCGCTCGGGC
>NZ_QXMN01000184.1:0-1720 GCF_003581445.1 Acidovorax cavernicola
GGTGCATGCGCATCCGTCGTTCTGGGCGCTGGGCAATACGCCGTTCGCGCGCGAAGCCGGCTACAAGGCCGCGGTCAACGAAGGCATTTCTGCCGAGCAGCTCGAAACCATCGAGCAGGCCGCGCTGCGCGGCTGGGCGCTCGGTTCGCCGCAGTTTGTCGCCGACCTGCAGAACCGCACCCAGCGCCGCGTGGTGCGCCAGCGCGCGGGTCGTCCGCCGAAAAACCCTGCCGAATCGCCGACCTGAGGCTGTTGAACGCGTTTCATGCCCGGTGAGTAAAGGTTTTTTGCTCCTGAATTTGATGTGTCCCTAATTTGTTATCCGAACAAATTCATCGGATAATAATTGAATCTGACCCCAATTATATTTTCTTGCATAGGGTGATGCCTTATCGTAATCTCTGGCTCCCTGCGAAAATAACTGAGGATTCCGCCATGACTACGGCTGCCGAGATCACCCATCTCCAAGAACACGGTCTGTATTCCAAGAGCAATGAGCACGACGCGTGCGGCTTGGGATTCGTCGCCCACATCAAGGGCGAAAAGCGCCACGACATCGTGACGGGTGCGCTCAAGATCCTCGAGAACATCGACCACCGTGGCGCGGTCGGTGCGGACAAGCTCATGGGCGACGGCGCAGGTATCCTGATCCAGCTGCCCGACCAGCTGTACCGTGAAGAAATGGCGCTGCAGGGCGTCGTGCTGCCGCCTGCGGGCGAGTACGGCGTGGGCATGATCTTCCTGCCCAAGGAACACGCTTCGCGCCTGGCCTGCGAACAGGAGATGGAGCGCGCGATCAAGGCCGAAGGCCAGGTGCTGCTCGGCTGGCGCGATGTGCCCGTGAACCTCGACATGCCCATGTCGCCCACGGTGCGCGCCAAGGAGCCCGTGCTGCGCCAGGTGTTCATCGGCCGCGGCAACGACGTGATCGTTCAGGACGCGCTTGAGCGCAAGCTGTATGTGATCCGCAAGACCGCGAGCGCCGCCATCCAGGGCCTCAAGCTCAAGCACAGCAAGGAATACTACGTTCCCAGCATGAGCAGCCGTACCGTGGTCTACAAGGGCCTGCTGCTCGACGACCAGGTGGGCGTGTACTTCCGCGACCTCGAGGACGAGCGCTGCGTCTCGGCGATCGGCCTGGTGCACCAGCGCTTCTCGACCAACACCTTCCCCGAATGGCCGCTGGCCCACCCCTATCGCTACGTGGCGCACAACGGTGAAATCAACACCGTCAAGGGCAACTACAACTGGATGCGCGCGCGCGAAGGCGTGATGGCTTCGCCCGTGCTGGCCGAAGACCTGAAGAAGCTCTACCCCATCAGCTTTGCCGACCAGTCCGACACCGCGACGTTCGACAACTGCCTCGAGCTGCTGACCATGGCCGGCTACCCCATCAGCCAGGCCGTGATGATGATGATTCCCGAACCCTGGGAACAGCACGAGTCCATGGACGAGCGCCGCCGCGCGTTCTATGAGTACCACGCCGCGATGATGGAGCCCTGGGACGGCCCGGCATCGATCGTGTTCACCGACGGCCGCCAGATCGGCGCCACGCTGGACCGCAACGGCCTGCGTCCGTCGCGCTACGTGATCACCGATGACGACCTCGTCATCCTGGGCTCGGAAGTCGGCGTGCTGCCCGTGCCCGACAGCAAGATCATCCGCAAGTGGCGTCTGCAGCCCGGCAAGATGCTGCTGATCGACCTGGAGCAAGGCCGTC
>NZ_QXMN01000185.1:0-1707 GCF_003581445.1 Acidovorax cavernicola
GCTTTGTCTCGCGCACCGACATCCTGCGCGCGGTCGCGGCCGACCCGCCATTGGATCTGTGGAGTTGAGGCCGGGCGCGTTCGCGCCCGCATGCAGCTTCAGTGGCCGGGGCCCAGTTCGGGCGCCTTGCGCACTTCGATTTCGAGGCCCGTGGCGGCGTCGATCTTGAGGCCCTTGGGCAGCGGAAACTTCACGGTTTCCTCGATGCCGTTCATGCTGCGCACCGAAGTCGCACCCAGCGCCTTGATGCGGTCTATGACTTCGCGCACCAGCACTTCGGGCGCCGAAGCGCCGGCCGTGAGGCCTACGCGCGCCACGCCGTCGAACCAGGCCGGCTGCAGCTCCTGGGCGTTGTCGACCATGTAGGCGCGTGTGCCCAGGCGCGCCGCGAGTTCGCGCAGCCGGTTGCTGTTGGAGCTCGTGGGGCTGCCAACGACGATCACCACGTCGACCTGCGGGCTCAGCACCTTGACCGCGTCCTGGCGGTTCTGCGTGGCGTAGCAGATGTCCTGCTGCTTGGGCACGCGCACCTGGGGAAAGCGTTCGCGCACCGCGGCCATGATGGCGGCGGCATCGTCGACGCTGAGCGTGGTCTGCGTGACCACGGCCAGCAGCTCCGTCTGCGCGGGCTGGACCTTGGCGACGTCCTCGACTTCCTCGACCAGGTGGATGCCGTGGTCGAGCTGGCCCATGGTGCCTTCGACTTCCGGATGGCCCTTGTGGCCGATCATGATGAACTCGTAGCCTTCCTTGGCGAGCTTGGCGACTTCGACATGCACCTTGCTGACCAGCGGGCAGGTCGCATCGAAAATCTGGAAGCCCCGGCGCTTGGCTTCCTGCTGCACGGCCTGGCTCACGCCGTGCGCGGAAAACACCAGCGTCGCGCCCGGCGGCACATCGTCGAGCTCCTCGATGAAGATCGCGCCCCGGGTCTTGAGATCGTTGACCACGAAAGTGTTGTGCACGATTTCATGGCGCACGTAGATCGGCGCGCCGAACTTGGCGATCGCCCGCTCGACGATCTCGATCGCCCGGTCGACGCCGGCGCAGAAGCCGCGCGGCTCGGCGAGCACGATTTCCTGGGGCTTGTCCATGGCTCAGAGCACCCCGATGATCTGCACCTCGAAGGTGACGGGCTGGCCGGCCAGCGGGTGGTTGAAATCGAACAGCACCGCGCCGTCCTCGCGCACGCGCACCACGGCGCCCGCATAGCTGCCCAGGCCGTCGGGCGTGGGGAACTGCACCACGTCGCCGGGCGTGTACTTCTCATAGGGGTCGCCGAGCTCGTTCATCAGCTTGCGCGCCACCCACTGCTGCATGTCCGCGTTGCGCTCGCCGAACGCTTCGCCCGCGGGCAGCTCGAACGTCGTGCGCACACCTTCCTCGAGGCCGATCAGGCGCTGCTCCACGGCCGGCGACAGCTCGCCCGCGCCCAGCGACAGCGTCGCGGGTTTTTCGCCAAAGGTGTTGATCACGTCGCCAGCCGGGCCGGCCAGGCGGTAGTGCAGCGTCAGAAACGATCCTGCCTGCACCGTGGGTACGGCAGTCTGCGAAGCCAAAGTGGGTTGTGCGCTAGATGTCATGAGAGTCCCGATAAACTGGTGTCTATTGTAGAAACCCGGCCATGCCCCCACGCGACGGCTTGCAGATGCCCCTTGGCGGCGCGGGCATGGCACGGCAGGAGCTGCGCCATGCCCCTCAAAGATC
>NZ_QXMN01000186.1:0-1706 GCF_003581445.1 Acidovorax cavernicola
GCGTTCGGGAATGAATTGGAGGTGGGTCTGCGTGCCGGCCATGAAGCCCTTGCCCCAGACACCGCCCGAGCCGATGGCGATCATGCCCTGGAGAATGTGGAAGCCCTTGCCCAGCGGATCGCGCGTCGGGTCGAGCAGCGTGCAGATCCGCGTCTGCTGGTATTCGTGCAGCACCGGCCAGCGCACGCCTTCGGCGCACAACTGGGGCTCGAACCAGACGATGAGCACGATGCCGACCAGCCCGAACAGCACCGGCGGCAGCACCAGCTTCCACGGCAGACCGGCGAAGAAGATCACCGACAGGCCTGCGGCCATGACCAGCAGCGAAGTGCCCAGGTCGGGCTGCTTCATGATCAGGCCCACGGGCACCATCAGCAACACCATGGCCAGCACGAAATCGGTGCGGCGCAGCTGCCCTTCGCGCCGCTGGAACCACCAGGCCAGCATCAGCGGCGTGGCAATCTTGAGCAATTCGCTGGGCTGGATCACCACGCCCACGTTGACCCAGCGCTGCGCGCCTTTCTTGGTGATGCCGAACACCGCGACGGCGATCAGCAGCGCCACGCCCACCAGGTACAGCGGCACGGCGACCTTCATGATGTGCTGCGGCGGCACCTGGGCGACGAGAAACAGCAGGCTGGCGGCGATCAGCATGTTGCGGCCATGGTCGACAAAGCGCGTGCCGTGGTCGTAGCCCGAGGAGTACATCGCCGTCAGGCCGATCGCGGCGAGCAGCAGCACCAGCAGCACCAGAGGGCCGTCGAAGCCGCGAAACAGCGGCACGATGCGTTGAAGGATCGAAGGCTTGTCGAATTCTGCTGCAGACATATGGAGCCGATTATCCGTTGCCCGGCAAATCCATCGGCTGTCACGGGGCAGCGGGCCGGCAGGCCACAATGGCGCCAGTCACACTGCTGCCGCTCCCATGACCACCACCCACCTGCTCTATCTGCACGGCTTTCGCTCCTCGCCCCAATCGCTCAAGGCGCAGCAGATGGCCGCCCATGTCGCGGCGCACCACCCGCAGGTGCACTGGTGGTGCCCGCAGCTGCCGCCTTCGCCGCGCGCCGCGGCGCAGCTGCTGCTCGCAGGCACGGCCGACTGGCCGCAAGCCACGACGGCGGTGATCGGCTCGTCGCTCGGCGGCTTCTATGCGAGCTGGTTCGCGCAGCAGCGCGGCTGCGCGAGCGTGCTGCTCAACCCCGCGGTGTTCCCGGCGCGCGATCTAGAAAAGCATATCGGCGCGCAGACCGCCTGGCACGATCCCGAAGTGCAGTTCTTCTTCCGGCCCGAGTACATCGCCGAACTGCAGGCGCTGGACACGCGCGCCCTGCCGCCGGCCGGGCCCGAGCTGGCGTTCATCGCCAAAGGCGACGAAGTGCTCGACTGGCGTGAAATGACCGCGCGCTACCCCGCGGCGCAGATCGTGCTGCAGGAAGGCGGCGACCATGCGCTCAGCGACTTCGCCACGCACATCGAACACATCTGCCGCTTTCTGGCGCTGGCCTGAGCGCCGCTCGGCCCGCCACGGCACAAGGAAAAGCCCTGCAGCCACCCCGGACCTCATGGGACAATTGCAACCATGCACGCATTGTTTGAAGAAGCCGGCAAATTCCTCGCCGGTCGCATCCTGTCTGAAACCGACACCTCCGCCCAGGTCGAACTCGATACCGGCAAGCGGGTCAAGGTCAAGGCCGCCCAGATCC
>NZ_QXMN01000082.1:0-7124 GCF_003581445.1 Acidovorax cavernicola
ACCATGACCCCCACCCCTGCGCAGGCCCCCGCCCGCGCGCCGTACAACGCGGCGGACGAGGCTTTGTTCTCCAAGGTCAGCTGGCATCTGCTGCCGCTGTTGATCCTCTGCTACATCGTCGCGTTCATCGACCGCATCAACATCGGCTTCGCGCAGCTGCAGATGAAGCAGACGCTGGCCTTCAGCAACGAGGCCTACGCGCTGGGCGCGGGCATCTTCTTCATCGGCTACTTTCTCTTCGAGGTGCCGAGCAACCTGATGCTGGAGAAGATCGGCGCGCGCAAGACGCTGCTGCGCATCATGTTCTGCTGGGGGCTCGTGGCCTCGGCCATGATGTTCGTGGAGACGACCACGCAGTTCTACGTGCTGCGCTTCCTGCTCGGTGCGTTCGAGGCCGGGTTCTTCCCCGGCATCATCCTGTACCTCACCTACTGGTATCCCTCGGCACGGCGCTGCAAGGTCATCTCGATCTTCATGACGGCCACGGCCATCGGCTACCTGCTGGCCGGCCCGCTTTCGGGCTGGATCATGAAGTACATGAACGGCCTGGGCGGCCACCATGGATGGCAGTGGCTGTTCGTGGTGCAGGGCCTGCCGGCCTCGGTGCTGGGCATCGTCGCGTTCTTCTACCTCAAGGACAAGCCCGAGCAGGCCAACTGGCTCACGCCGGTCGAGAAGCTCGCGCTGCGCAGCCACCTCGACAACGAGGCCCATGCGGTGGAGACCGCATCGCACGGCTCGTTCTGGGCGCTGCTGCGCGACCCCAAGGTGTTCACGATGGCCCTCGTGTACTTCCTGTTCCTGGGCGCCAACTACACGCTGGTGTTCCTGGTGCCGACGCTCATCAAGAACTGGGGCGTGGGCGACGTGTTCATGGTCGGCCTGCTGTCCGCGATACCGGCGATCTTCGGCGCCATCGGCATGGTGTTCGTCGGGCGCAGCTCCGACAGGCACCTGGAGCGGCGCAAGCACTTCTTCTTCTGTGTGGCGCTGGCTTCGGCGGGCCTGCTGGTGGCGGTCTTCAGCGGCGGCAACATGGTCCTGGCACTGGCGGGGCTCGCGGTCATGAGCATCGGCCAGTCGGCCAACACGCCGATCTTCTTCGCCGCCATCAGCGAGTACCTGCCGCGCAAGTCGGCGGCCGGCGGCATTGCGCTCATCAGCAGCCTGGGCAACCTGGGGCCCGCCGTGATGCCGGTGATCACCGCGTGGATCACCACGGCCACCGGCAGTTCGGACAACAGCATGTTCCTGGCGATCGGGTTGTGGCTGTTGTCCGGCGTGGTCCTGCTGCGCGTGATGCGGCCCGCCGCCGCCGCGCGCGCGCAGTTCGCGCCGGCCTGAGTTTCTTGTTTTTCCGTTCCCCGTCCTTTCATTCATCCAAGGAGATTCGATTCATGGCAACCAGCAAGAACGCAGCCAGCGCCAACCCGCTTTTTCCCACGGCGCTGCCGTCGATGGAGGATTTCAGCAAGCTGGTCGAACAGCTCAAGCTGCCCGGTGTGGACGTCAGCGCGCTCGTGGAGTGGCAGCGCAAGGACATGGAGGCGCTGGCCGAAGCCAACCGGCAGGCTTATGAGGGCATCCAGTCGCTGGCCCAGCGGCGCGGCGAGATCCTGCGCGAGACGCTGGCCCAGTGGCAGGACGCGCTGAAGGACGCCACCGGCAAGGACGCGATCTCCAAGCAGACCGAGGCCGCGCAGCGCGGCGTGCAGCAGGCCGTCGACAACTTCCGCGAACTCGCACAGCTGGAAGCCCAGGCGCGCAACAACAGCTGGAAGGTGGTGCAGGACCGCCTGAGCGAGAACATGGCCAACCTGCAGAAGCTGCTGCAAGCCAAGTAGGCAAAGCCTGCGGCGCGCATCCTTCGCGGTTGTCGCTAGAATCCGCGCTGCTCCCATCGACGCCGACCTGCTCGGCGCCCGATCCGGCCGTAAGCGTTTACGTCAATCAACGCATCACCAGTGGCACTCGCGGCCGACTGGCGGTGCGCTGGTCGCTTCGGCTCCCCGTTCCGCTCATTCGATCCGCTCGTGCCGCCTTTGAAACTTCAAGGAGCGGCGCTCGATGACGAACGTCCAAGCAAATTCTTCGCTGCGCAAGCTGGTCTGGATGACCCTTGCGCTTTTCCTGACCTACCTGTCCGTCGCCATGTCGATGCCGGCGGTGACGGTCCATGTCTCGCAGACGCTGGGCATGGGCAACGTCGCGTCCGGGCTGGGTGTCGGCATTGCGTTCCTGTCCACCATCCTGAGTCGCGGATGGGCAGGGCGCCTGGCCGACGAACGCGGCGGCAAGGTCGCCATGTTCCGGGGCCTGGTTCTTTATGCGGCGGCCTCGCTGCTGTGCTGGGCCTCCTCGCTGCCGGTGCTGGGCCATGGCGTCGGCGCTTACCTCGTCCTGCTGATCGGACGCCTCGTGCTGGGGCTCGGCGAAAGCTTCGCCCTCGTGGGCATGCTGGGCTGGGCGATGGCGGCCATGGGCCCCGCGCGTTCGGGGCAGGTCATGGCGCTGGTCGGCACGGGCATGTACGGCGCTTTTGCGGTGGGCGGGCCTCTGGGGCTGTGGCTGCTGGAGCGGCTCGGCTTCGCGGGGCTGATGGCGGGCAGCATCCTGCTGCCGCTGGTCAGCGGCGTGATGCTGTGGCCCATGGCGCCGGCCATTGCCGCGCAGGGGCGTCGCGCGCCGTTCTCCGATGTGCTGGGGCTCATCTGGAAGCAGGGCGCCGTCGTGGGTCTGCAAGGCGTCGGCTTCGCGGCCCTGGGCGCCTTCTTTCCCCTGTACTTCCTGGCCCACGGCTGGCAGGGCGCTGGTTATGGACTGACGTGCTTCGGCCTGGGTTTCGTCATGGTGCGGCTGCTGGCGGGGCGCCTGCCCGATCGCATCGGCGGCATCCGGGTGGCACTCGTCTCATTGGCGATCGAGGCCGTGGGCCAGCTCCTGCTGTGGCTGGCGCCCCATCCCGGCGTGGCGATGGTGGGCGCGCTGCTGACCGGCATCGGTTGCTCGATGGTGTTCCCCGCCATGGGGCTTGAAGCGGTCAAGCGCGTGCCCGCGCATCTGCGCGGCACGGCCATCGGCGGCTTCGCGGCGTTCCAGGACCTGGCCTACGGCGCCACCGGCCCGATGGCCGGGCTGATCGCCGATCACTTCGGGCACGCCAGCGTGTTCCTGGTGGGACTGATCGCGGCGGTGGTCGGCATCGGCATGACGTGGCGACTCGGCGGCGAGTCGCGGGCAAAGCAGTTCTCGACGCCGGCCTGAGCCAGCCTCAAGGCCGGATTTCAGTGACCTTTGCGCCTTGTAGCGAGGCGCCTGCTTCCAGACCGACGTTGGTCATCACGAAAGCAACGACGGGTTGCCGGAAGGTGGCCGTGTCGACGACGCCGTTGGCACCGTAGCGTGCCAGCGCGACCGTGGCGTCGGCGCCCACTGTCCAGCCCCGGCTCTGGCGGAACTTGTCCAGCGCCTCGCGGGAGGTGAACACATAGAAGACGGCCTTCGACTGGGCGCCGGCCTGGAAGCCGACGGAGCCGGCGGTCGTGCTGTAGTAGGCCTGCGTGCGCCCGCCGGTGCGCAGGGCACCGCGACCGTATTCGGCCCCCACGCCGAGGCTGCCGCCGACCACGGAGGGGAAGACCAGCACGCCCTGGGAACCGGCGACGAGCGCGCGCGAGCCGGCCACGGTGTCGTAGAGCCGGGCCAGCGACGCCTCGACCTGGGCATCGATGGCCGATGCCGACGAGGCCGGGATGTCGCTCGCGGCACCGGTGGGCCGGGTGACCGTGCAACCGGTCACGGCAAGGCTCGCCGCGATGGCGGCGGCTGCAAGCAGGCGGGAAGATGCGACGGGCATGGCAAGACCTCCAGGAAGAGACGTTGGAATTCGAGGCGTGACGCGCGCGCTCAGGCCGCCACGGGTTGCGAGATGCCGCACAGCGCCTCCGCGGCCGGCTTGGCCTTGGGCTCCTTCACCGCGACATCGGCGAGCGCCAGGATGCCCACCAGCCGCTTGTCGCGGTCGACGATGGGCAGGCGCCTGATCTGGTGCTCGGCCATGAGCTGCGCCGCGTGATCGACCGCGTCGTCTTCGTAGGCCCAGCGAATGCCGTCCGACATGACGTCGCGCACCTTGGCCTGTCCGTCGTGTCCTGCGGCGATGCCGCGGATGGCGATGTCGCGGTCCGAGATCGCACCGATCATCCGGTCGTTCTCGCCCACGGGCATCATGCCGAAGTCGCCATCGCGCATGCGCTGCGCGGCTTCTGCAATGGTGGCATCGGGACTGATGACCTCGACATCGCGGGTCATGACATGGTTGACTTTTCGCATCTGGAAATCCTTGAGAAAGAAGACTGAAGAAGGTTCTTCAGGTCTAGTCTTCTCTGGCGCGCGATGTGTAGGACAACGACCGAAATGGCGGTGGTGCACAGCCAAAACGCGCGCAAGCCCGCCGCCGCGGTCTACACTTTTTTTCTGTTGTATCCCGTTGCATAGAAAGGAGTGACCATGCCGATGGATTTCCTCAGGCGGATCGAAGACGCGAGCTTCCCGTTGGCGGTGACCGATCCGGCGGATATCCGCAATGCAGCAGTGCTCGTCGCCGCGGGCTTCGTCGAAGCGACCCTCCCGAGCGAGGCCGAGGGGCCGGAGGTGCCGGGCGTTGTCCTGCGCATCACGCCCTTGGGCCGCGCCGAACTCGCGCGAATGCGCAACAAGGCCTGAGACGCCCACCGCACCGGGAACGCCCGCGGGACCAGCGCAGCCCGCCCACCGGCCACTCAGTTCCCGCTCTTCCTCGCGAAAGGAAACCGCGCTTCGAGCGTCGTCATCTCCGGCAGCACATAGACCGCGCGCCCCCGGCTCGCAAACGTCGGTTTGACGTGCGCGTCGTAGAACACTGCCGGCACGTTGATGCATCCGTACGAAATGCGGTTGTCGCTGGTCGTGGCGGACGCCAGCCGCTGCAGGCGGCGCTCGCTCTTGTTGTTGGCGCGCACGCGATGCATCGAGATCGCGGCGTCGTAGTCGACCCAGGTGATGTCTTCGCCCGAGGTGTTGATGCCCGGTTCGGCATCGAAGCGTCCCGCGGGCGTGGTCCGCTCCTCGGCGCGGATATCCGCCATCGGCCGGCTGCCGATGCCCGGCACCGAGTCGTCGCCCCGGGCCAAGCCGAGCAGCACGGGGGACGAAGCCGTCATGCGTCCGTCGCGATCGAACAGGTACAGGCGCGCGGCCGTCTTGTCGATCACGGCGAAGGGTTGCGACTGGTTGTCTCCAGCGGCGACGGCGGCTTGCGCCAGGCGCTCGGCCGGAGGAGGCGGGCCGGCTGATGCGGGTTGCTGTGCGGCACACGCCAGGCATGCCGCAGCCAGCACCGCGCCTCGCAGCGAAGCGCCTCCCGATGGGGGCGTGCGCTTCAACGGGGCGGGTGCAGGGGCCAGGAGCTGCCCACCCAGGTCAGTTCCGATCGGCACGTGCAGGCCGCGGTGTGGTGGCGGCCATGTTCGTCGAATCGCTGCTGGGCGGAGGGGCGCTCATGGTGCCGGCGCTGGGCGGCGAAGTGGTGCTGCCGCTTTGCGTGTTCTGCGGTGTCGTGCCGGTCGTTCCCATCGGGCCGCCCGCAGGGCTTTGCTGCCCGGCGGCTGTGGCGGGGTTGGCGGGCGCGGTCGTCGGCGGATTGCCTTGGGCGAAGGCTGCGCCAGCCAGGGCGAGGGTGGTGGAAGCCAGGAGGGCTGAAAGACGTGAGGCGGTCATGGTGATGAATCTCCAGAAGGTGCCAGCTGTCGAGCGCCGGATTGCGAATTTCGTGGCTGACCCTGCGCAGACTAGGCGCGAGAAGGCGCGCTCCTGTCAGGGATCAACGGCCTGCGGCGTAGGACATGCAGTACGCGGCAGCGGGCTTGCCAGGACGGTGCGAACGGCTCGGCTCGCGCGGCGCGGACGACATCCGGGGTCGGTCTCCTCCCACATCCATATCGTTCGGTCGGGTTGAAAAAGAAGGCTCTCTCCCTTGCATTCCTCACTTTTTCAAGGAGCCACGATGGCGAAGACGAGCACCTCCACCCACGATACCCACGAGCCAGTTGAAGACGACCGCACGAATCCGCCCACCGAGCACACGGAACACAACAAGGCCGGCCACCAGCCACTCACCCCGCGCAACTAGCCGCGCCGCACGCCGGAAAGCCGCCATGACCGCGAGAGTCACGTGGGCAGCGGCAACCAGAACCAGTCCCGCAGGGGCGGCGGCATGCCATGAGCGCGACGCCAGGCGCGCGTTCCTCGAGGCCGACCGGCACGTCCGCCGTGACGCACCGCACGGTGCAGATCGACGGCGTGGAAGTCTTCTATCGCGCGGCCGGTCCGGTGGGCGCGCCGGTGCTGTTGCTGCCGCACGGCTACCCGTGTTCGTCCTTCCAGTACCGCGCATTGATTCCGGCGCTGGCGGACCGCTGGCGCGTGGTGGCGCCCGATTTCCCGGGCTTCGGCTACAGCGACACGCCGGAAGACTTCGCCTTCGATTTCGATGGCTACGCCGACCTCCTCGATCGCTTCGCGGTGGCGCTGGAGTTGCGACGCTACGCGCTGTACCTGCACGACTACGGTTCGCAGATCGGCCTGCGCCACGCGATCCGGCGGTCCGGGCGGGTGACGGCGCTCATCATCCAGAACGGCGACATCTACGAAGACACGCTGGGGCCGAAGTACGCGGCCATCAAGGACTACTGGCGCGACCCGAGTCCCGCCCATCTCGACGTGCTGGAGCGCGCCGTGAGCGAAGAGGGGTTTCGCGATGAGTTCATTGGCGAGGTGTCCTCGCGCGTGGCCCCGCGGCTCACGCCCGACCTCTGGCGACTGCACTGGCAGTTGATGGACACGCCCGCGCGGCGCGCCCTGTCGGTGGGCCTCATGAAGGGGCTCAGGGAGAACCTGCAGTGGTTCCCCCGCTACCAGGACTACCTGCGCACCTATCGCCCGCCCACGCTGATCCTGTGGGGGCCGCAGGACGGCTACATGCCCCTGGAGGCCGGCCGTGCGTACCTGCGTGACCTGCCCGATGCGGAGTTCCACGCGTTCGACGACGGTGGGCATTGGCTGCTCGAGACGCACCTGGCCGAGGT
>NZ_QXMN01000187.1:0-1693 GCF_003581445.1 Acidovorax cavernicola
TTCCTGAGCCGCATCGGCTACCTGGTCGAGCCGCCGCAGAACGTGCAGGCCACGACCACGAACGTCGACGCCGAACTCGCGACCCAGGCCGGCGCCCAGTTGGTGGTGCCCATCCTGAACGCGCGCTACGCGCTCAACGCCGCCAACGCGCGCTGGGGCTCGCTGTACGACGCGCTCTACGGCACCGACGTGATCAGCGAAGCCGATGGCGCCGAAAAAGGCAAGGGCTACAACCCCGTGCGCGGCGCGAAAGTCATCGCCTTCGCGCGCAATGTGCTCGACCAGTCGGCACCGCTGGTCACGGGCTCGCACCAGCAGGCCACGCTGTACGCGGTGGTCGACGGCAAGCTGGCGGTCAGCCTCGCCGGTGGCCAGATCACCGGCCTCAAGAACCCGGAAAAATTCGTTGGCTATCAAGGTAGCGCAGAGGCGCCCTCCTCGGTTCTGCTCAAGAACAATGGCTCGCACCTCGACATCCGCATCGACCGCGGCACGCCCATCGGCAAGACCGATGCGGCCGGCGTCAGCGATGTGGTGCTCGAATCGGCGCTGTCGACCATCCTCGACCTCGAGGACTCGATCGCCGCTGTCGATGCGCAAGACAAGGTGCTGGGCTACAGCAACTGGCTGGGCATCCTCAAGGGCACGCTGACCGAATCCTTCGAGAAGGGCGGCAAGACCGTGACCCGCGGCCTGAACCCCGACCGCGAATACACCGACGCCGACGGCCAGCCGCTCAAGCTCCACGGCCGCTCGCTGATGTTCGTGCGCAACGTGGGCCACCTGATGACCAACCCCGCCATCCTCTGGGGTGCCGAAGGCAAGGAAATCCCCGAAGGCATCCTCGACGCCATGGTGACCACGGCCATCGCGCTGCACGACCTCAAGGGCCTGGGCGCAAAGGGCATCCGCAACAGCCGTAAAGGCTCGGTCTACATCGTCAAGCCCAAGATGCACGGCCCGGCCGAAGCCGCGTTTGCCGATGAACTGTTCGGCCGCGTCGAGCAGGTGCTGGGCCTGGCCGCGAACACCGTCAAGCTGGGCATCATGGACGAGGAGCGCCGCACCAGCGTCAACCTCAAGGCCTGCATCGCCGCCGCCGCCGCGCGCGTGGCGTTCATCAACACCGGCTTCCTGGACCGCACGGGCGACGAAATGCACAGCGCGATGCACGCCGGCCCCATGGTCCGCAAGGCCGACATGAAGACCAGCGCCTGGCTGCCGGCCTATGAACGCAGCAATGTGCTGATCGGCCTGGGCCTGGGCCTGCGCGGCCGCGCACAGATCGGCAAGGGCATGTGGGCCATGCCCGACCTGATGGCCGACATGCTGCAGCAGAAGATCGCCCACCCCAAGGCCGGTGCCAACACCGCCTGGGTGCCTTCGCCCACGGCCGCCACGCTGCATGCGCTGCACTACCAGCAGGTCAACGTCGCCGAAATCCAGGCCGAACTCGAAAAGACCGATGCCGACGCCGCACGCGACGACCTGCTCGCCGGCCTGCTGCAGGTGCCCGTGGTCAAGGAAGCCAAGTGGTCCGACGCCGAACGCCAGCAGGAGCTGGACAACAACGTGCAAGGCATCCTGGGCTATGTGGTGCGCTGGGTCGACCAGGGCGTGGGCTGCTCCAAGGTGCTCGACATCCACAATGTCGGCCTGATGGAAGACCGCGCGACGCTGCGCATCTCCAGCC
>NZ_QXMN01000188.1:0-1679 GCF_003581445.1 Acidovorax cavernicola
TTCGGCCTCAAGTACTTCCTGTCGAGCCAGTCGGCCATCCTCTGGATGAGCATGCTGTTCTTCATGAGCACCATCTTCTACTGGATAGGCATGTTCTCGCGCAACGAAGGCCGGACCATGTCGCTGCTGGGCTCGCGCATTGCCTGGGTGGCGATCGCGATGGCGCTGATCGGCTCCATGGTGCGCTGGTACGAAAGCTATCTGCTGGGCGCCGACATCGGCCATATTCCGGTCAGCAACCTCTACGAAGTGTTCGTGATGTTCTGCTGGATGACCGCGACTTTCTACCTCTACTACGAGGAAAACTACGACACGCGCGCGCTCGGCGCGTTCGTGATGCTGGTGGTCAGCGCGGCCGTGGGCTTTCTGCTCTGGTACACGCTGGTGCGCGAGGCGCACGAAATCCAGCCGCTGGTGCCGGCGCTCAAGAGCTGGTGGATGAAGCTGCATGTGCCCGCCAACTTCATCGGCTACGGCACGTTCGCGCTCGCGGCGATGGTCGCGTTCGCCTACCTGATCAAGCAGCAGGCCGGCGAGACCCGCTGGTACAAGCTCGCGCCGCTGTGGCTGCTGGGCATCGTGCTGTGCTTCGAGCCCATCGTCTTCCGCCAGGGCGCGACCGAGAACGGCGGCAGCTACTGGACCGTGTATTTCGGCATTTCGGCGCTGATCGTCGCCGGCATCCTGCTGGCGCGCAAGCACATCGCCGCGCGCCTGCCGTCGTTCGAGATCCTCGACGACGTGATGTACAAGTCCATCGCCGTGGGCCATCGCCACCGTGCTGGGCGCGCTCTGGGCCGCCGAAGCCTGGGGCGGCTACTGGAGCTGGGACCCGAAGGAAACCTGGGCGCTGATCGTCTGGCTCAACTATGCGGCCTGGCTGCACATGCGCCTCGTCAAGGGCCTGCGCGGCACCGTGTCCGCCTGGTGGGCGTTGACGGGCCTGGGCGTGACCACGTTCGCCTTCCTGGGCGTCAACATGTTCCTCAGCGGGCTGCACAGCTACGGAGAGCTGTAAGCCTCGCTGTGTTGAGCGAAAAGGAGCGGCCAGCGATGGCCGCTCTTTTTTTGTTGCCAAGCAGGTTGAACCAACCACCGGCACAATGCATCAGATAAGGCCATTGGTCCAAGGAACTGCCATGCTGATACGAACCGATCGCGACGGCTTCAATCACCCCCGGAGCAGTGAAATCACGCCCCAGCCGGTCTATGAGGCGCGGCGCCAGTGGCTGCGCACCATGGCCGCGGGCGCGGCCGGCGGTACGCTCGCGGCCTGGGCGGGGCGCGATGCGCTGGCGGCGGTGCCGCGCCCGGGAAAGCTCGCCGAGCTCGCCGGCCAGCCCAGCCAGGTCGTCGGCGCGAACACCATGGAAGCGCCGACGGCCTATGCCGATGCCTCGCAGTACAACAATTACTACGAATTCGGCCTCGACAAGGCCGATCCCGCGCGCAACGCCCACACGCTCAAGACCACGCCCTGGAGCGTCAAGGTCGAAGGCCTGGTCGCCAAGCCCGGCACTTTCGATCTGCAGGAGCTGCTGCAGCTAAGTGCGCAGGAAGAGCGGATCTACCGCCTGCGCTGCGTCGAAGGCTGGTCGATGGTCATTCCCTGGGTCGGCTACTCGCTGGCGCAACTGCTGCGCCGCGTGCAGCCGCTGGGCAGCGCCAAATTCGTGGAG
>NZ_QXMN01000189.1:0-1668 GCF_003581445.1 Acidovorax cavernicola
GGGTATTGGCATGGATCGTGGTCAACGAGCCTTCGTGCCCGGTGTTCATGGCCTGCAGCATGTCCACGGCCTCGGCGCCGCGCACCTCGCCGATGATGATCCGGTCCGGCCGCATGCGCAGCGCGTTGCGCACCAGCGAGCGCTGCGTGATCTCGCCGCGCCCTTCGATGTTGGGCGGGCGGGTTTCCATGCGCACCACATGCGGCTGCTGCAGTTGCAGTTCAGCGGCATCCTCGATGGTGACCACGCGTTCCGTGGCGGGGATATAGCCCGAGAGAATGTTGAGCAGCGTCGTCTTGCCGGCGCCGGTGCCGCCCGAGATGACCATGTTGACCTTGGCCTTGGCCAGCGCCTCCAGCACCAGGGCCATTCCCGGCGTCAGGCTCTTGAGATCATTGATCAGGTTCTCCATGCGCAGCGGCGTGCGCGCAAAGCGGCGTATCGACATCATGGGGCCGTCCAGCGCCACCGGCGCAATCACGGCGTTCACGCGCGAGCCGTCGGGCAGGCGCGCATCGACCATCGGACTGGATTCATCGATGCGCCGGCCGATGCGCGAGACGATCTTGTCGATGATGCGCAGCAGGTGCTTTTCGTCGGTGAAGACCACGGGCGTCAGCTCCAGCCGGCCATGGCGCTCGACATAGATCTGGTCGTGGCGATTGACCAGGATGTCCGAAACTGCCGGGTCGGCCATCAGCAGCTCGAGAGGGCCGAAGCCCAGCATCTCATGCTGTATGTCCCGGACCAGCAGCTTTCTTTCCAGATCGTTGATCGCCTCGGAGTCTTCCGCCAGCAGGCGCTCGGTCATGGCCGCGATTTCCTGCTGCAGCGTCTGGGTCGACAAGGACTCGAGCGCGGCCAGGTCGAAGCGCTCCACCAGCTTGGCATGGATGCGGCCTCTGAGCGCCAGATAGGCGGCGGAGTGGCCGTAAAGGGGCGTGGAAGGCGCTGGCGGCGCCTCTGCCATCGGCACCGCTGGTTCGGGGACAGCCTGCAGCACAGGTCTGGGGCTGCGCGTCGCTGGTGTAGCGAGGAAGTCTCGTAGTGACATGACCGTCTCCTTCTGTGCGACTGGAGGTGTTCAGGCCCGGCGAAAGAGCCGGTGCAAAATGCCGCTGCCTTCTGCATGGACCTGGGGGGCCAGCGCATCGGCCCAGGCCGCGAGCTCACGCACCACGGCGCTGCCGCGGCTGGATTCGGCCAGCGGCAGGCCCGCGTTGATCGCGGCCTGCACCTCGTGCGCGGCATCGGAAATGCTGTGCCATTGCTGGGCGCCGCCCAGCGCCTTGCGCACTTCGGGCAGGCCGATCTCGCTGCGCCGGTCCAGCCGGTTCAGCACCGGGTGCAGGCGGCTGTCCGCATAACCCAGCTCCTGGAACATGCGCAGCAGCTTCTGCGCGTTGCGCACGGCCGGCACGTTGGGCAGCAGCACCGGCGCGATGACCTGGGCCCTGTCCAGCACGCGCAGCGCCAGCGGGTCCAGCAGGCGCCCCATGTCCAGCAGCACGAACTCATAGTGCGCGGCGGCCAACTGCAGGATGGCGTCCACATGCAGGGGCTCGACTTCCATGGCGTGCATCGCATCCTCGGGCGCCGCGAGCACATGCAGGCGCGGCGTGATCTTGACCGTGCTGGCCGCGAGAAAGGACGCATCCAGCCGATGGA
>NZ_QXMN01000190.1:0-1665 GCF_003581445.1 Acidovorax cavernicola
GGGCAGAAAATGCAGCACCGGCCGCCTTGGCCAGCTGCGCTCCGCGTGGGGCGGTGCCGGAATTCAAGGTCGCGGACAGGTGTCCAGCGTGTGCCGGCACATAGTTCCGGCGAAGCGCGGCATCATGGGACAGCCCGCCTGTGGCCAGGATGACGCCCTTGCGGGCCTTGATTTTTTGCTGGACGCCGCCCGCTTGCGCGACCATGGCACCGACAACGGCGCCGTCCACTCGAAGCAATCCCAGTACGGAGCTGCTGGTCCGAATATCCACGCGCAGATCCAGTGCCGACTGAAAAAGGCGACCGGCCAGGGCGTTGCCCAGGTACAAGGAGCTGCCTCGGTGGGCCCTCATGCGCTGCCAGGCATGGCGCAGCAGCAACCGTGCAACGTACAGCGCAGAACGCATCGATTTGAAAGCGCGGCGCAAGTGCGGCAGGTCCTGGCGGCTGATCATCATTCCGTCCCAGAGCAAGAACTCGGGCAACGGGTCCTGCAGGCGCTTGAAGTTTTTGCCGAGAGCGAGAGCGTCGTAGGGCTCGGGCTCCAGCACGCGGCCACCCAGCGTGGCGCCGGGCAAATCGGGGTAATAGTCAGGGTAGGTAACGACGGGCTGCAGGCGAAGCGCCGTGTGGGACTCCAGATACCGGACAGCCTGGTCTCCATATTTCAGGAACGCGTCGAGACGCTCGGGAGTTCCGGTCTGCACCAGCGCCGAAAGGTATTCGCGCGCCGCATGCAGACTGTCTTCGCGCCCTGCCCCGGCCATCTTGTGATTGTTGGGAATCCACACCATGCCACCCGAGATGGCGGTGGTTCCCCCTACCTTCGCGGACTGTTCAAGCAGCAGGACCGAGCATCCCTGCAAGGCGGAAACGCACGCGGCCGTCAGGCCCGCCGCGCCCGAACCCACAACGATGACGTCGTACTCCGTGCGGATATCTGGATCATTCGACACGGCCAGTACCTGTACGTGCGATTTGCGCAAGTGCTTCGGCAAGCGTCCAGATCGGGCGTTGCGCATAGGGCATATCCCAAAGGTGGGCATTGTGCGCGTCGACAATTTGCACGGGAAGTTCGATATGGCGTGGAACGGCCTCGGCGCGAACATGACGGATGGCGCACTCTGTGGCCAGGTGGGCCATGCGCATCGCATTGAAGTCCGCCGTGGCCAGCATCTCCCCGCGCTGAATCGCCTGGACGGCTTCGGGAATGGCGTTAACTCCCACGACGACCGCCTCGCGGCGGTACGCGCGCAGCGCTTCGATCACGCCGACTGCCATGATGTCATTGGCCACAAGACATGCAGTGAGGCTGGCGTCGGGATGTGCTTCGAGCCAGGCCTGGGTACGCAGCAAGGCCACGTCTCTGACGTAATCGCCCGCTATCGTGCCCAGCAGCACGATGCCCTGGTATTCGGCTGCCGCATCCCCGAAGCCGCGCAAGCGCTCCAGGCTGGTGTAGGAGTCCGAGTGACCCGAAACCACCAGCACGTCCCCAGCGCCGCCAAGGTACGCGAAAAGCTGGCGAGCGATTCCCAGCGCCAGGGTGTAATCATCCGAATTGACAAAGCATGCGACGGGAACCGCCAGCACCGGGGTGACCAGCCCGACGATGGGAATGCCCGCAGCGTGGATTCTGCGAATCGCGGGGTCCACCGCCGTGGAA